>JAKLJM010000055.1 GCA_023151145.1 Bacteriovoracaceae bacterium
CTGATGCGAGCATCTGAAATAGCTGGACTTGATTTATTTCTTGGAAGTTATCCCATTACTCCTGCTACTGATATTCTACATGAATTAGCAAAACATAAAAATTTACCAGTTACTACTTTTCAAGCAGAAGATGAAATTGCAGGTATCTGTTCTGCAATTGGTGGAGCATTGGCCGGAAAACTTGCGATAACGACGACATCAGGGCCTGGAATGGCACTAAAAACTGAAGCCTTGGGATTAGCGGTAACGATGGAAATTCCTCTTGTTATTGTTAACGTTCAAAGAGGTGGACCTTCAACTGGGTTACCGACAAAAACGGAGCAATCAGATTTAAACCAAGCAATATTTGGTAGAAACGGTGAAGCCCCAATTGTTGTTGTGGCCGCTTCAAGACCTAGTGATTGTTTTGATATGGCCTACGAGGCCGGAAGAATTGCACTTGAACATATGACTCCGGTTATTCTTTTAACCGATGGTTTTATAGCCAACGGAGCTGAGCCTTGGAGAATTCCAGATTTTAGTAATTCGTTTAATAAAATTAGGCATCATTTAATCGATCCAAGTGTCTGTGATCCAGCAACGACGAAGTGGACGCAAAGAGAAAAAGAAACTCTTGCTCGAAAGTGGATTGTTCCTGGCATGAAAGGTTTTGAATATCAGATTGGTGGATTAGAAAAAGACATCGATAAGGGTTCAGTCTCTCACAATCCAATTAACCATCAAAAAATGTCTGATCTGCGTGAAGAAAAACTAAGATTAGTTGCTAATAATATTCCCGACCAAGAAGTATTGGGAGATTTAACTGGTGACACTCTCGTTGTAAGTTGGGGTGGTACTTTTGGTGCAGTTTATATGGCAGTGAAAAATTTGCAAAAACGTGGGTTAAAAGTATCGCATATGCATATGAAATACTTGCATCCAATGCCAAAAAATATTGAGTCAATCCTAAAAGGATTTAAACAAGTAATTGTTCCTGAACTTAATAATGGTCAATTAAAAAATATTCTAAACTCAAAATTTCAAGTAAGCGCTGTCGGTTATAACAAAATGCAAGGACAGCCGTTTAAAATTTCAGAACTAGAAAGCGCTGTGATTGATTTAATGAAAGAAGGAAAAATTTTATGAGTGAATGCACGATAGAATATAAAAAGAAAGATTTTGCAAATGATAATGAAGTGAGATGGTGCCCTGGTTGTGGGGACTATTCAATTCTTTCAAGTCTACAAATGGCCTTAACGAAAGTTGGGAAAAAGAAAGAAGATATCGTTTGTGTCTCTGGTATTGGTTGTTCTTCAAGGTTTCCTTATTATATGGGCACCTATGGCTATCACACTATACATGGCCGTGCACCGGCAATCGCTTCTGGTATGAAGCTTGCTAATCCTGATTTAAGTGTGTGGATCATCACTGGAGACGGAGATGGGATGTCGATTGGGGGAAATCATTTAATTCATACGTTAAGAAGAAATATTAATATGAATATTTTGCTTTTTAATAATGAGATCTATGGATTAACTAAAGGTCAATATTCGCCGACAACTGAAAAAGGAAAAGTGACTAAAACTTCTCCTTACGGTTCAATTGATCACCCATTTAATCCAGGAAAACTTGCAATTGGTGCAGGAGCAACTTTTATTGCTAAAACAATCGATACTGATCCAAAACATATGACCGATATAATGATTGAAGCTGATAAACACAAAGGAATTTCTTTTGTTGAGATATACCAAAACTGTGTAATCTTCAATGACAAGGCCCATGATGCTTATACCAATCGACAAACTAGAGACGAGAACACTCTTTATGTCGAGCATGGAAAGAAGATGATCTTTGGAAAAGAAAAAAATAAAGGAATTGTGCTAAAAGGATTTAATCTTGAAGTAGTTACGATTGGAGAAAATGGAATCACAGAAAACGATATTGTTGTTCATGATAAATATAATCCAATTTTAGCTTTCCAGTTATTAGAAAGTAGCAATCCACCAGAATTCCCAATGGCCATAGGAGTTCTTTATCAACAAGATAAATCGACCTATGAGGAAGATATGGAGAATTCTCGTCAACAAGTTATTGATAAAAAAGGTGCTCGGAACCTATCGGATATTATCTTAGATGAAGAGGTCTGGAGTGTAGAATGAAGAATTTAATCATAGATTTAAATACTGAACATCAAAACATTTTAATGTTTTTGACGAAGCTTGATCAGTCGATCAAGGGATCAAATTTTATATCCAAGCTTCTTGCAATGGAAGAGGAAATTAAGAGTTTTACAAAAATACATTTAATGGACCACCATCAGAAAGAAGAAAGATTTTTGTACCTATGGATGATTGAGCAAAATAAAAATTCAGACAAAGAACTAATTAATAAAATGATTGATGACCACAAGTACTTCGAACAAAAAGCCAATTGGATTCTAAATGAATTAGTTCAAGCAAAAGAAGTTAACTATAACAATAGTGTCAATTTAGGCTTTGAAGTTAGTGATTTTTTAAAAAGATATAACGAACACTTAGTGCGAGAAAGTAATTTTATTTTTTTAATAGCAGAAGCTTTATAATAAATGACTTACAATAAATATGGTCCTTACTTAAAAGAAACATTTGGTTCTGCTGTTTATAAAATTACAGTAGATGCTGGTTTCACATGTCCAAACCGAGATGGTAGCAAAGGGGTTGGTGGTTGCACTTATTGTAATAATGAGAAATTTTTTCAGGACAACGGAAAAGATATTTTAAGTGTAAAAGAGCAAGTTTTAAAAAAAATCAGCTATAGAAAGAGAAAAAAGCTTGAAAAATATATTGTTTATTTTCAAACTTATTCTAATACCTATGGATCAACCGATTATCTTAAATCATTGTATGAATCAGTATTAGATATTAAAAATGTCATTGGCATTGCTATCGGGACACGCGTTGATTGTATTGATGATGAGAAATTAAAGCTACTAAAAGAGATTTCTAATTCTCATTATGTATGTCTTGAATACGGCCTTGAATCTATTTCGAATGAAACTTTGAGTCGAATTAACAGAGGGCACGATATAGATTGTTTCGTTGAAACCGTAAAGAAAACACATGAATATGGTATAGATATTTGTGCTCATCTTATGTTTGGTTTTCCATGGGAGAGTCAAAAAATTGCAAAAGAAAGTGCATTGTTTTTAAATCAATTACCCATTAAATTTGTAAAAATCCATCAGCTTCAAATTGTTAAAAATTCAATTATGGGTAATGATTATAAAAAATCAGCGTTTCAACTTTTAGGGAAAAACGATTATCTTAATTATCTACTTGATTTTTTAACAGCACTAAATCCAAATACAGTCGTCCAAAGAGTAGCAGGGGATTGTCCTGCAGAGATTTTAATTGCCGCTGGTTTTTCTGAATCTTCTATTAATATTGCTTTTGAACTTGACCAAAAAATGAAAGAATTAGAACTTCTCCAAGGAATTTCTTTTAAAGAGGCGCAATGAACTACCCCAATTTTTATGATCACATTGAAAAAATTCGATTGTATGATCCTCTCGGTGATGTATTAGGCAATTTTGCCGACGGATTAGTTGAATATTCGTTTCTTGATGCCGTAAAGCTAACCGGGCATGGTTGTCCGACAGTTGCGGGTGCTTATATGATATGTGTTCATGCTTTAAAAAATTTGTACGATGAAGGAGAAATTCCCATTAGAGGAGGAGTCGAAGTACTCATTCGAGGAAGAGAAAACGAAGGCGTGAATGGAGTCATGGGAAGTGTGATATCTTTAATTCTTGGTTCATCAGGTCCAGGTGGTTTTAAAGGACTTGGGGGAATGTATGGACGAAATAATTTGTTACATTTCGGACAAGCACAAGAGTCGCAGTTTCTTTTTAAAAGACTCGATAGTAAAAGAAGCGTAAATATTAATTATCATCCAGAAAGTCTCAGTGGTGATCCTCGAGTCTCAATGCTTATAAAAAAAGTTTTGATTAATGAATCAAATTCAAGTGAGAAAAAATTATTGCATGAATTATGGAATCTAAGAGTCGAAAAACTTTTGATTCATCATCAATATGATAAAAATGTCTATGTTTGCAATGTTGAATGATGATCATTTATTTGGGACATTGTATTTTGTTGAATTTTAAGTGCATTGATCGTTAAGTAGCATAAAAAAAGCGAAAAGATGATTAGCACTGCTCCCATGAATTGATAGTTTTGGGTCAAGATGGCAATCAGTAAGACACAGCTAAGTTGACTAACTTTTTTGATATTTGTAGATAGAATAAAATCGTTTAAGGCCGGTAAGTTCGTTTCAAAATTCATCATTTCCATCTGTTTATGAGTCAAAGATTGCCATATTAAAAATGGAATAATTTTTAAGATCATTGCTAAAATTAAATTGAAAAATACTCCTAAAAAAATCATGCTTCCAATATATAACTCTATTTTTTCGAGACTCTGAGAGAAAAAAGAGTTTAATAGCCATAGGACTAAACTTATAACTGTACATAGGAAAAAAAGATACCAAAGTGAAATTGTAGCTTCATTTGATCGACGTCTTTTATGAAGTCGTAAAAAGAGTTGAATAATATACTCTGTTATTAGATAAAAAATAGCTATTTTAAATCCTAGGTTTATAAGATGAAAGGGATAGCTAAAGAGGCTCAATACGATTAGAAGTGGCATTTTCAATTGACGAGTAATGATATTTTCAGGAATTTGATTTGTTATAAAAAACATTGGAATAATGTGCTGTGAAATTGCTACAAAGAGATGGTAAAAAAAACCGAGTAAAAACAACATCAAATGCAGATCGGTAATAACGGGACGAAACCAAGGCAGAGAAAAACCAAAGTGAATTAAAACCAACCAAATTGATAATGCGGTTCCAAGAATAAAATATAGAAGTGCAATAATGAGATGAAGATACATGCTTTTTTTTAGCTCATTATATTTAATTCGCGCTTGTTTAATTATTTGCGTGGCAAAATGAAAAAGTGTAAGCCACAACAGACTTAAGGAAACGATGAGTGCATTATTTTGATAGAGTTCAGCGTTTTTAAAATAATATAGGAAGACTGAGGCTCCTAATGGTAAAATGATGATTATTTTATCGAAAGTTTTCAGGAAAACATTTTCAATTCCAAACAAGACAGGAAGAAGTTGGGTGATTGAACCAAAAAAAACAGGTAAGAGAAAAAAGAGTGTGAATAGATGTGTAGCAACAATCGCGGCAGTATCCCAGCGATTTGTGATCATGGTAGTAGGATGAATGAGATAAATTCCCAAAATAAATAATCCCAAAAAGCTTAAGAAAAAAAACCGTAACGTTTTGTTTAAATGTGGATTCAATGTTAAATTAATCGAGTTCGGCATCTTTTTTCCAAATTTCAATTAGGTAGTCAGTATCTTTTTTTGTGCATCGATATTGGTATCCGAGTTTGTTCAGATGTGGATACAGACCCAATGGCTCAAGACGGTGTAAAACTATGATTTTAGTATGAGAACTATTTTCACTAATTGCCTGAAGCACTTTTTGTAAGGGAAGAGGGCTTTCTAGTACTCTCACATCTAGAAATATATGCTCTTTTTCCATTTTAGGTTCTATCCTACGGCCAATTTCTCGATTAGTATTTTTTGAAGCTCATCGCTAATGTTTTGTGTTGCTCGATCAATAATAGGATAAAGAATTTGTTCTTCTTTCATATTGTGTTGTTGAATCATGATTAAGCAAGTTTCTGCAAGTTCATGAAATTTTTTTGAATCTTTTGTGAGAATTGTCTTCTCAATTTCATCAAACATTTTCTTTATTTGAATGTGCTCCATTTCCATAACCATGATTGGGGGGATTTTTGCCCCTAATCCACTAACTGTCTGTGGAAACAGTATTTCTTCTTCTATTGAAAAGTGTTTTAGGTTTAAGTTTTTCCATTGGAAAAATTCTTTTTCGGCCAATGTGTAGTTTTGTTCAAGTATATATTTTTCAACTGCTTCATAGGCATGGTCGCATAACCTATGATCATGGGCCATTTGGCTAGAAATGTTCTTAGCTGTCATAAAAACTCCTGGGGATTATCTAGAATTGATCATAACCCTTTGTTAAATTATAAAATATGACAAGTATCATATTTCAAAAAAAGGCATTACGTAGCATGCTTTTTAATGTGGGTCTTGAAGAATATTTAAATTTAATTTCCAAAAGAGTTATGTATGTCTAAGAAAATGATTATAAGTAAATTTCAATGTCTATGCGATTTAAAAAAATTACTCAACGAACGAGTGAAAGTCACTACAGCATCAACTGATTTTGTAATGATTTTTGCCGGACAGAGACCTATTTCTGCTATTTTAATTTTTGGTGGATTTTTAGAATTAGAAATTAGAAATAAGACACTAAGAATCGAAGCGAATAACACTCTTTTTCTTTTTGATGAGTTTTTACGATCAAAAGAAATTAAATGTAAAATAACAGTTTTGGCCGGAACAGAGTATTGTTGGGCCGATAAGAATTTAATCGACAGCTTGTTGAACTCGGATAAAATTTCAAGTGTTTCAACCTGTAGGTAGGAAATGAATATTTTGTGACATATGTCATATTAACTCTTGTTGCTTGGTGTATGATCACTAGTAACAAGTTCAGTCGAGCTAACTTGTTAGTCTCTCCTGTTTTTAAGAAGTTGCCATTTCGATGGCAACTTCTTGTAAATGTTGTTCAAGTGAGTTTTAATAGTCGCTTCTGACACAAATAATTTTTTAGTAATTTCTTTTTTTGTAAAACCTTGAAGAATTAATTCAATGACTGTTAGTTCTGATTTTGTTAGATCAGTATTTTTAAATTCTTCCATTGAGTTTTGAATGTTTTTTGTTTTTTCATCAAGATCATAAAGAATTGTGGTAATGGTTTCGCCGTCATTTATGACAACAGCATCTGCTTTTCCGTATGTAGTATTTGAGTTCTTAATCAACTTCATTCCTTGATTGATAATGATGGGCGCTTCAAGTTGATAGTTCGACATACAAGAATCACTGCATTTTTTAGATATTTGATTACCACATAATTTCACGCACTTTTCATTTTGATAAGTTACAGTTGAGTCATTGGTTTTTATGCATATTCCAAGTTTTGAATCTATTTCCATAAAATCTCCATTTTCATATATTTTACACCCCCTCGGTTGAATTAAATATGATATACGTCATATATGTGGGCAAGGTATGGGTGTATAAAGATATTGACACCTAAACTATGGAGGATTGTTATGTCATGTTCTACGTCTTGCGGTTGTGGCTCGAATAAAATTATTTTAGATGCAAATCAAATTGAAGCGCAAATCATTGAAGCGGTTTCGAAGTTGAATAAAGGTGACGAGATTATTCTTTCTTGTGAAAATGATTTTTCACAAGAGTTAATTACAGTTATGAATTCAAAATTTCAAAACAGTAAGGTTAAAGCTTTTATCCTTGAAAAAAATGCTAATGAAACTCTTATTCAATTAAAGTATCCAGAAACAGAAGAAAGCTGTTGTGGTTTTTGTTCTTAGATTCGATTATTTTATCGGTATTTTGACGGTGGAAAAGCCTCGGTCATTTTCCACCGTCCGGTTTTAGTCAAAACAACTAGATCTAGTGTCTCAAGTGCATTCATAATACTAAATATAGTAAGTAACGGAGTACTTATGTTTGATTATGAGGGTGAGATAACACATAAAATGTCTTCTATTTTTCGGATACTTGATCCAGTGGTTTCTCTGCAAGAAGTTCCTGGTGAGATTTCTCTCATATTTCAAATTACAGGTTGTCCTCATCGCTGTCCAGGTTGTCATTCGCCTGAGTTGTGGCCTTCTAATGGCTCTCGGTTTGATTTAGAGCGTTTTACTATGGAGATAGAACGATATCGTGGATTGTTTACTTGCGTTTGTTTTTTTGGGGGAGAATGGCTTCCTGGCGAGCTTTTGATTTATTTAAATTTTGCTCGAGAGCGAGGTCTTAAAACTTGTTTGTATTCTGGAGCAACCGAAGTTCATTCTAGTTTATATCCAGCATTGAACTATTTAAAGCTTGGCCCATGGGTAGAGGCTTTAGGAGGATTAGATAAAAATACGACAAATCAAGTTTTTCTCGATTTAGATAAAAAATCGAATTTAAATTATTTATTTCAAAGAAACTAAATATTTTCGACCGCTCTTGGAACACACACAACACCAAAGGGATGGGAGAGTTAAAAACACACGGAGGAAGAGATATGTTAAAGCTAACAGAAGAACAATTGGCAGAGAAAATTAATTTCATCAATGAGTATGTAAGTGCATCTAATGCAGCAAGTGGATCAAAGTTTGATGCAAATGCGAACGTTTCATCAAAGAATATTGCTACACTAGAAGCAGAATTAAATAAAGACATTAATATTCAGGTTAATAGAAGATTGGTGTTCAACAAAATCAAAGATATTTTTGGTGAAGACTGTGCAGTAGAGTATATTCGCCAAATTAAAAATCATGAAATATATGTTCACGATGAAACTTCCTTGAAGCCCTATTGTGCTTCAATTAGTATGTATCCATTTCTCTTAAATGGTATACGCGATCTTGGAGGTGAATCACATGCACCTCATCATTTGGAAAGTTTTTGTGGATCGTTTGTAAATCTCATTTTTGCAATTTCCGCTCAGTTTGCTGGTGCGGTAGCCACTGTCGAATTTCTTTTATATTTTGATCACTTTGCAAGAAAAGATTACGGTGAAGATTATTTAGAAACTCACAAACGCGCCATTGATAATCATTTTCAACATATCGTTTATTCTATTAATCAGCCAGCTGCGGCTAGAGGATATCAGTCAGTTTTTTGGAATATTTCACTTTATGACGAAAAATATTTTGATAGCTTGTTTGGAGAATTTGTTTTTCCAGATTTAGATAAACCAAAATTTGAAAGTGTTAATAAGCTACAAAACTATTTTATGAATTGGTTTAACGAAGAAAGAAAACGTTCAATTTTAACCTTTCCGGTTGTTACCGCAGCAATGTTGATTGATGAAAATGGTCCAGTCGATGAGGCTTTTGCCGATTCACGTGCGAATGATTTATATAATGGGAATTCCTTTTTTATCTATCAATCAAAGAGCGCAGATAGTTTGGCGAGTTGTTGTCGATTAAGAAATGAAATTAGCGATAATACTTTTAGTTATTCATTGGGGGCAGGTGGGGTAGCCACCGGGTCGATTAATGTTATTACGATTAATATGAATAGACTTATTCAAGATGGGAGAGATTTAAAAACGGAAGTTCAAAAAATTCATAAATATCAAGTTGCCTATCGTAAATTAGTTGAAGAATTATGCGATTCACGCATGTTGCCAGTTTATGATGCTGGCTATATTACTTTAAGTAAGCAGTTTTTAACCATTGGTATTAATGGTATGGTTGAAGCAGCAGAGTTTATGGGGATTAGACCAGGAAATAATCAAGAGTATATTGATTTTGTTTCAAGTCAGCTTAAGATTATTTTTGATGAAAACATTGTCGCTAAGAAAAACTTTGGTTTTATGTTTAATACCGAGTTTGTTCCTGCTGAAAATTTAGGTGTAAAGAATTCACAGTGGGATAAAGCCGATGGTTATGAAGTAAATAGAGAATGTTATAATTCTTATTTTTATGTAGTAGAGGATGATTCTACAAACGTTATTGACAAGTTTGTTCTTCATGGAGAAAAAATTAATAAATATCTTGATGGCGGATCTGCACTACATTTAAATTTAGATGAATCTTTAACGAAAGAAGGATTCCGCAATATCATTAATCTGTCAGCGAAAACAGGATGTAATTATTTTTGTACTA
>JAKLJM010000056.1 GCA_023151145.1 Bacteriovoracaceae bacterium
AGTATCCACTAAATTACCAACTGAAAAAGTTGAATCTTCTAAAAAATGAGATCTTTTAGAATTATTTTCATTAATCACAACTCGATCGTAAGCATCTAGTTTCTTGGTGCCAACTGTAGATATATTCAACCGACCGTTATTTAAATATTCAGAATGTAAATCTTTCCAGCTATAAATGTCATCTGCCTTAGAGGTACTAATTCTCCCCATTAAATCATAACCGTAAACTGAATCTAGCCCTGAAAAATCTTCTTTTGCCCTAACGAGCTTCCCATTATCATTATATTCAAAGTTTACTACTTCACTGTCGTTACCATCAGAACCACTTGCAACAGATACTACTTCACTATAATTGTTAAATTTCTTTTTAGTACTTCTATTGAATTGTGATTTATTTCGACCATCTAGCATCTCGATTGATGTCAGCTCACCCTCGTTATAGATATTATTCAATGCTCTATAATAATTTTTAGCATAACCACCTCTTTCGACCTCACTTAATAGTCTTCCTAATTCATCATAGACAAAATCAGTGCTTACAATATCTTTATTAATATCATTTAATACTTCTTTTCTTAATATTCTCCCATCGGCATTTACAATGTGGTACTTTTGAAGAATTTCCTCATTATTACTTAGCACTTTAACTTGTTTCAAAAGCTCTCCAAAGCCATCCAAGGTAATTTCAAAAACCTCGTCCGCCAAAAATAAAGAGACTTTATTTTTTGAGAATTTCTGTTTTAAAAGAATTGTTTCATTACTAAGAATAGTTTCTAGATCGTCACCATGGGACCAAGTATATCTGTACACTATCCCCTTATTCTCTTGAAACTTAATCAATCGATTCGAAATAAACTCATAGTCAAAGACTTGCTCTTTTTCATCTACGATAGCTTTTTTTATTAATGGTGAATTATTATAGTAATCAAACGCTTCAACCCTTCCGTTACTATCACGAGTCGACACTAACCTTTCAAGATAATCATATTTAAATTCAATCTCATTATCTTCAACTTTTTTTGATACTATCAATCCATTTTTATCACAAGTATATTGAACATCTGGTGTTAATTTTTCATCATTACCAATTGAAAAATGTCCTTCATACTCTAAACATAATCCAAGAGTTAAAGGGTTAAACTTATTAATAAATATTTTTTTATTCTTAGGTTTTCTAGTCTCTGACTCTTGGTAAACAAAACCATTAATTGGATTTCTTAAAGAATATCTCTCTACTATTGCCCCGCTAGAATTACCGATTAAGTAACTTTCCTTTGCCGACAATAAACTTAAACTACGATTATTTAAAGACAAGGGGTATTCTTTATAAGAATAATTTGTATAAGATAATAGTTTAGATTCATTAGAATAATTCTCAACTCTTTGAATTTGACCAAGTCTTTTAGCTTTCAATAAATAAAAATGCGAATGCGTGCTCATATCTCTAAGGAAAGTTGTTTTTGTAAAACCACTAGGTACCAATTCCCCCCTTAGATTTTCACTAAAGCTATTAATCAATACAGAGCTATGACCAAGTAATATGTTTGTTCTTTCATCAATTTTTGAACCTAGGTAGCTGTAAACTGATTTTACTTTTTTTCCATTAGTTAAAGACACATCTGTTTCGCTGTCGATATTTGAGACCGAGTTGTTGAGAATTTTCTCCACAACGAGCGCTGATCCAAGATGATAGCGATATTTTAACTCTACTGTCCCAGAAAATTTAGAAAATTCTTTTACCAAGTGTTTAATTGGTGTTGGCCGATAATATCTTAATTCTGAATCAGGTCTAGTGACAATTAACGACCTATCCATCCTATCTATGATGGTTCCAAACCCCTCAACAAAGCTAAACTTATTATTGTTATTTGAGTCAACTAATTCGACCGGATACTCTAATATCTTCAAATCAGAACTAGGATATTCAAAATATTTTCCTAATTCATCACTAGTTAATTCTTTATTAAGTGATGATCCATCATTACCGAGAAGTGTTAGAATATTTCCTGTCAACAAATCAAGTTGCCCGTCATTATTTGCATCCAAAATAATTGAAGTTTGATTACAAGTGACGGCATTTGTTAATCTTGAAACTTCAAAATAACTAGCATTTAAAAGCTCGTTTTTTAAAGACTCTTTTTCATCTGATCTTTTGCCCTGGGCAATTATTTTTTTAACATCATTGAAAAAGTATATAATATGATCTGCCTTATCCATTTCAGAAAGAGAAGAGTCTGTTTTATTTAAAAGGAGATTATAATAATATTTTGATATCAAATTTTGTTGAAAATCTTTATATTTACCAACTAGCTTTAGATTGGAATCACTTATAATTTGATTATTGTTACATAAGAAAATATCTTTTAATCCATTATTATCTATATCAATAAACTTTAAACTTTTTAAGTAATTCATTTTTATATCGATAGACTGGACATAGTACTCTATTTCATATTGATTTTCACCACTTCCAACAGTTTGGCCATATTTCTCTTTTTTATCGACCAACTCTAACTTAAGAAGTTTTGATGGTAAAATAATTCCACTCATCGTCTCATCTTTCTTAAAAACTATTTCGCCTGAATCATCAATTTGACCAAGGTAAACATCCACTCTTTCTTGAAAATCGTTAATTTCATTTTCTAAATCTAATAAATTTCTATTGATTTTATAAAAGTTTCCTTCAGTTTTAATATAATTTAACTTTTTTAAAATATCGTTCGCTCGATCAACTTTAGATTTTAAATTTACGACAACTTTATCTAATACCATGTCATTGTTAACATCTATAAGATATGAGTATTCATCATTCGATAGAATCTTAAACTCTGGCTTTGAGTCTAATTTGTTTGAAAAATAAGATAAAACTGAATTAGTCTTAGGGTGATATACAGCAGGAACTTGCTTAACTCCAAAGCTTCCTGTCTCCAAATCTGAATATTTCGCTGCAAAAATATTATACTTTGATCCAGCCACATATACTTGCTTTAAATACTCCTCCTCATAGAGAAATTTAAAAAGTTTAAGAGCATCTCCCTGCTTCAAAATTAAATGATCTATACCTAAAACTTTTGGTAAAAACTTATTATTTCGAAATACTAAATCAGTACTAGAAAATTGATATTTTATTTCAAAACTGTATTCGCTTTCATAATCAAAACCTTCTACCAAGATATCTTCTATGTATTTAAAATGAATTCCTTTTTTATTTTGATTATAAGCATTAAGGATAAATCCTTTTTCACTAAAAATATAAGTTTCATTATTTGGTCTTAATTGAATATAGTGAATTAGATTAGATGTCTCTAATTTTAGATATACACTATTGTCATTTCCATTATTACTTAGATACTTAGTCACCTTTGCATCAGTTAGCTGTAATCTATTCAGAACTTGTTCAACTCTTGAATTTGCTAATTCATTTTTTTCTTCTATTTGAATCAAGTCTCCACTTGTCATTCCAATTATTCTCAATGAATCTCTTTTGACTATTATTTTTGGCAATACTAATGAAAAACCAATTCCAAATCCTATATTTTGAATTCGTGACGAATTATATTCAAAATTCAATTCTGATAAAAAATGGTAAGATTTTGGTAAGCTAATTTTAAAACTTGTAACATAATCACCTAAAAAAGTATTTACTTCTCCAACTGGTCGTTTTACATAATTTTTTTGGGCATACTCCTCGACTCCCAAATATTGCATTTGCTTTTTATCAAATTTTACCTGGGGTATATTGGCCCTTAAATCATCTAACTTAATGCTATTAGCATATGCTGAAGTATGACATAGAATAAAAGATATTATTAATAATATTTTTTTCATTCCCTACTCTACAACCACATGTTTATAGCTTCCACTTATTCCAAAGCCACCAGCACTTGCTTTATACTTACTAAGCCTAATTTCATTTTCAGCATAAGGAATACAATCAGGAGCATCACCTCCGTCTCCACCAATGCCCCCCAAAGACACAAACGGATAAGATAGCCCATCAGCTTTGTTAGTAGTTAAACTTAGGCTACCTCCAGCTCCCCCCTCACCTCCAGCTCCAGGCATCCCGGCAGAAACATGAAAAGCTTTTACATTGTTAAATAAATGATTAAAATTTTGACAGTTACTATTTGTGTATAAATTTGTTGATTCAGTAGTACATTCATATGTGAACTCACTAGCATTTAATGGCCAATATTCATTCCTATCATTACACATTGGCGAACTAATGCCTTTTGATCCTTTATACCCTGGTTGCCCCATAGATATCACCGATAATTCGACAATTGATTTTTCATCAAACCTTAAATTCAGATTGAATCCACCTACGCCTTTATCACCACTTAAATTTGTTTCAGGAGCACTACCTCTGTCGACACTTTTTTCATAAACATGCTTTGTGATCTCCAACCATCGCATTGCATCTGCACATCCCCCTTCAGCTCCTCCATGCTTTCCACCACCTTTATATGAACAACTAAAGGTTTGCCTCTTTAATAAAAAATCTCGTTGCGTATAATGTAAATCTGTCGCCTTCCTCCCTGATGAAACATTTCTTGAACTACTTGCTTTTACTAAGCGAACCGATGAATCAGTAATATACTTAAGAGCTATTCCACCTACAAACACTTTTGAGCTTATATTTGAATTCATATTCATTGGTATAAGAACAGCCAATGGATGTGCAAAAACTTTCTTCTTCGAGGTTATAGTCTCAAAACAATAAACCCCTTTCTCTAAATATATTTCATTAGATTCTTCTTTGCTTTTTTCTAAGTCTTCGATTACGTCTTGTAAATTTGAACAATGATTAATTTTTAGAATTTGCTCATCTTTATCTTTTGAGTCACTTACTAAGTTCCATACACTTGATTGAATTAAATCTATGTATGATCTAAACTTATTTAATTCAACCCCATTAAAACTTTTATAGTTTTCATGTGTATTAAATCTCTTCAATATTATCGGGATATTCAATACTAAATTATAACTTTGAATTAAATCAGACATTTCATTTTGAGAATTCTCTGTTCTGTCTTTATTCAATAGATCCATTACACTTAATTCATATGAGCAATTTATTTTTAAATCACGATTAGATGCTAAAAATAATCCGAACACTCCTTTTAAATATTCACTTTTAAAATTAGGGCAAAATACTTGAAAGGCATCTAAAAAAGACTCTTTATTATCCTGTAAAAGCAAATTAATTGGATAGACGATTTCTTTAAATTGAGATTCAAAAAGCTCTTTAATTACTTTCTCATCAATGCTTTTTTCTTTGGAAAAACGCATTAAAGTTTCAGAATGTGCGACAAAAAATACATCTAGATCATTAAATAATTTTAGATACTCATCCTTTCTTGCATCTTTTATTTTTGATAAAGCTTCTCTTGCTAAAATTTTTAAATTTTTGATATCTTGCTGAATACAACTAGCATCATTAAAAGAAATTTGACTTTTATCTTCATGCCTAAAAAAACTTATCCTTCTATATATGTCCTTTTGAGATCTTGAATTTTTTTCAGATATTTCAATTTCACAAAAAACATTACTAAATGCTAGATTTAGATCATAATCATTCGCAATAACACTACCTAATATTTGATATGAAATAATTGCTTCGTTACCATTCAATTTATTTTTATATATCATTGAAGATACAAAATTACCTATATCTAATTCATTAATTGCTTTGTCAGAAATCAAACCATAACTTTCTTTTAAATTAAGAATTAAATTAAATACTAAGTACTGTTCAGCTAAACTTAAGCTTTTGTTCCTTTTACTTTTAACATTTAATGATTTTAAAATCGTTTTAAGTGCAACTGTAATTGAATCAGGATTTTCTTGATTAATTTGAATAACTATTGGTGATTTTTGATTTTCAATTAGTACACCATTTATAAGATTTAGATATAACTCCGCATTCGATTTATAAATATGAAATAAAGAGTTATTTAGGTCTTCAATGTTCGAAGATAATGTTTCAATTGTTTTATTTTCAGATACTATAGAAAGATATTTTTTTATTGATGAGGAGGCCTTTACGAAATTAGCCTCATTAACATTTGATTCTAACAACATAGAATATTCTTCAATGTTTTTTCTTTCCTCAACTTCTTTTGAATCAACTTCAACAAGTTGAGTTTCTTTGATAGCAAAAATTTCTCCACTTCCTTTTGAACAAGATGCTGTAAAAAAAATTAATATGACTAAAGAGGGAATCAATTTTGCCAGTTTCATAGAATAGCCTTTTTATTTAGTTAGGGACATTCTAATAGAAATGGGCTCTTTGCTGTTTAAAGAGGTGGGCCTAGTGAATTTATTACTTTTGGTGATCAAAAATTAAACAAAAAAGCCATTCTTAATTTAACTTAAGAATGGCTTATCTTGATGATTTTAAAGGATTTTATCCTTAGAAGTTTAAAAGCTTTCTCAATGTCTCTTCCACATGGGAAACCTGAGGAAGGATTAAATCTTCTAGGGCCGGGTTATAAGCACAGTGAACATCGAGAGCACCCACTCTTAAAATCGGTGCATCTAATAACTCAAAACACTCTTCATTCACTCTTGCTGCAATTTCTCCAGCAAATCCAGAAGTTTTGTGTTCTTCGTGACAGATCATTAAACGATGAGTTTTAGATAATGATTTTTGAATAGCTGCAAAATCATATGGAGCAAGAGTTCTTAGATCGATAACTTCTACCGACTTTCCTTCAGCTTCTAATTTCTTAGCCGCTTCAATTGATTTTTGAACTAGGGCACCCCAAGCAACGATCGTAGCATCTGATCCTTCGCGAGCGATACGCGCTTTTCCAAATGGAATCATATATTCTTCACCTGGATCTGCAGCTCTATTGTAACCTTGATAATATAAGTGTTTGTGCTCTAAGAACATAACTGGATCATCTCCATGAATCGCTGTTCTTAATAACCCTGCAGCGTCTGCTGAGTTTGATGGAAACGCAACTCTTATTCCTGGAACGTGAGTAAATAATGATTCACCTGATTGTGAGTGATAAATCGAGCCACCTTTTAAGTAACCACCGATTGGTACACGCACGACCATCGGACATTTAAAATCCCCACCTGAGCGGTAACGAAGTGTCGCCATTTCGTTTTTTAATTGCATATAGGCAGTCCAGATATAATCAAAGAATTGAATTTCAACTACTGGCTTAATTCCACGAATGGCCATACCAATGGCGCGACCAATGATGTTGGCTTCTGCTAAAGGTGAGTTAAATACTTGACCGTCACGAGATTCACGTTGAACGTTTGCCGTTAATTTAAATACTCCCCCCTTACCTTTTAGGTCTGGGTTATTTAATCTTTCTTTTTCAAAGAAGTCGGCAACGTCTTCACCAAACATTCTGAGCATTGGATTTTTTGCAAACTCCGTGCGTAGAACTTTATTGATTGAAGCCGCCATTGGTACATCGTCTTTTCCAGTGAAGTTAGGGGCTTTATCAAAATTAGCTCCCGTCATATCTACGTCGTGAGAATATAAGTGATCCATCACTGTATTAAGTTCAGGCCATGGAGTTGTTAATGCTTTTTCCATGTCTGCTCTAACGTTAGCAGCACATTCATCTAAGATTTCTTGTCTTTCTTTTTCTGTGATGATTCCTGCTTCAACTAAGAATTTTGGATAAGAATTAAAAACTTCTATACGCGCTTCTTCGGCAAGCTCTGCCTTAGTTCTATACATTCCATGATCGTCTGATAGTGAATGCGAATATGGTCTAGTAACAGATGCGTGAACAAGTGCTGGCATACGAGTTTTTCTCATATACTTCACACACTCAACCATCGTTGCATAAGATTCAATTGGACATGATCCATTACATGTATAAATTTTTAAGTTAGGAAAGTTCGCTAGTGTATAAGAAATTGATCCACCTGGAACTTGAACCGTTGATGGAGTTGAAATGGCAAAACCATTATCTTCCACCATAAATAGAACTGGAAGTTTATTTACACAAGCAGTTGTTAGTCCTTCCCAGAACTCTCCTTGAGCAATTGTTCCGTCCCCGGTAGAAACGTAAATAATTTCATCATCATTAAATTTATAATTTGAAACATCAACTTTATGTTCATCTCTTAATGTTTGAAACCATCTTCCTGCTTCAGCTAATCCGCAAGCTTGAAGAAATTGAGTTCCCGTACAAGACGACTTGTTCACGACATTGTATTTAACATGTCCCCAGTGCGCTGGCATTTGTCTTCCGTGAGACGCCATATCTCCAGTATTTCCATTCGCCTGGCAAAGCATTTCGTAAGGAGTAACACCTAATCCAAGATTTAGTGCGCGATCGCGGTAATAACAAATAAAATAGTCATAGGCAGATTTCATCGCCATCGCCGCAGCTGTGTTAATCCCTTCATGGCCTGCGCCCGAGATTTGAAAGAAAGCTTTTGATTGCTTCTTCATGGTGATTTCAGCATCGTCGGTTTTTCTTGATGTATAAACGTTTTTTAACATCGCAATCATTTCTGATTTTCCGAGTCCGTATTTTTTAGCAAGATCTAATTTTTTCTGGATCTCAGCTTTTGATGAATTTGTCGTTGTTGATTTTGTCGATGATTTCATGACAGCTTCCTTCGCTAAAACTTTGGCTTTTTCTGGTGCATTTTTGTGAGGAGCTTTTTTGCTCGGGATTTTTGTCGTTGATTTTTTTGATTTGTGCAACATGGCAACACCCTATGGTTTTCACTTTAATTTAATGAGCTCTACATTACCTTAAAGAGGGTGATTTTGTCTAAAATTCAGTGGGAAAAACTTAAAAACCAGATGAGAAAGTCATAGCAAAACGGCGATCTTCTTGGCCGCGGAAGCTAGAAGACGTTGTATCAACAGCATAGGTGGTTAAATCAAACTCTAATTTACGGTGCTTGATTCCAAGTCCCGCAGAGCCAAAGCCATCGCCATAACCAAAACGCATAAAGAAAACCCTTGCGAAATCTAGCTCCATTCCGAGCAAAATTTTTCGAGTGGTCGAAATATCAGGAAATTTTTGCGATAGATCTTTATAATTCACTTCTAAATGTACTCTGGTCGTTTGACCAATTTGTGGAGTAATTGAAAAGCCGACATCTACAGTGCTCTTAATTTTATTAGGCTCTCCTCCATCACGAACAGCCATGGAAAAACCCTTATTCGACATATTGTGAAGAGTGGCTGCAAAAGTTGGAAGAAAGACAACGGGAAATGTTAATTTCGCACCACCTGTTAGAATAAGCCCTGTTCCTTTTTTGTATTGTGAATCTGGAACATCTAACGTCACTTGTGGATTTACAGAACCATAAGCCTCTGAACGAGATAATAAAATTGCCGAAATTCCAGCTTTAAAAACTCCACCGAAAAGTGAAAAATTTAAAGCAGCATAAGGACCGTGATCTAATCGATCTGCATACTCAAAACCAGTAGGACTAGTTGAGTTTGTAACAGTACTTCTAATTCTTTTTGAAAATAAATAGCCCATACTAAAATAACGGGCCGTAAAATTCGGAATGGCATGGAGTCTTGAATGGCTGATTAAGCCTGGTGAATTCTTTAAAAGATCTCTTTGACCATCTAAAGAAAAACCTTTCATTAGTCCGCCAGGAACATCAGACGCTTTTCCTCCTGCCGCAGAATCAAGCCAGCCTTTGTTTAGTTCCAAATGAAAATTTGATAAATGTAGATGAGGATAACGAACACTTCCAAGACCTGCCGGATTATAAAATGCAGCAGAGGCATCATCCGCTCTGGCGATATAAGCATTCCCCATGGC
>JAKLJM010000057.1 GCA_023151145.1 Bacteriovoracaceae bacterium
TTAGAATCAAATGAAAAAAACTTATTAAAGAAATGATCAGCAAATGAACAATCCAAATCACAAATTGAAAGAGCATAAATCGTTTCACTTGAGCATTAAGTGGATCATTACTTAGGTAGAATTTAAAAAGTGATTCAATTAGTCTTTTCACTAAGGATACTTGCTCTTTGGTTGTAACCAATTCATTTGCATTTCAGGAGAGGGAAACATTTCGGCATATTTTTTATAGAGAAGGTTATTTTTTGAAAGCTGATCAATTTTAGAAAGGAGTGTGTAATAGGTATTCCAAATTTTCATATCAGATTTTAATTGTTGATCCATGTCTTTTGTTACTTCAAATTGCTCTTGAAAACTAAATCCTTTTGTAAACAAGAGTGAATTTGCGTCTTTAAAGATCTTATCAAATACTTCTTTAGGAAATGGCTTTCCTACATAATTTGTTCCCAAGTGAAGATTTAAATCTTTATTCTCAAGCTTCGTTTTTAAATACCCTCGCTTTAATCGAAGAAAATCTTCAAATAATAAAATCGAAATTTCAATTTTCGAGAGATCTAACGTCCGGATAAAAGGTAATGATAAAAGATGAATAATTTCACCATTTCTGCCATAAAAACTCATACGAAACAATTCTGTAGAATCCAAAAACAAAATTTTGAATTTTGTTTCATAGTAACCTTGTGCATTTAAAAATTGTGCATAAGATTCCTCAACTCCAAACTCTGGTTTATGAAAATCCCATTTTAAAACTGGTGCATTTTTCACTAACCAATACTCAAAGAAAAAAGGCCAGAAATCTTGTGAATTCGGTATACTATAACGATCTTTTTCAGCTTTTCTCGTCAACTCTAAGTTTAACTTTTTTGCATCCTCTTTTCTTTTTAACTCACCCTCTAATCCATCTTTTTTAATAAGATCACGAATGGAAGTAAAATCAATGGACTCCTCTGGTGTTTTGGCGTCCAAGATAATATCTGGCACCGCAGCCGCGGCTTTTGGATTTTCAACTTCGTTGGCATGAAGATTTAAAGCAATGAGAGTTAATAAAAAGAAATACTTCATCACTCCCCTCCAGCCCTAGACTTTCCAGTCATATATTGATCATTTAAACGACCCAGATAATAAAGATCTGTTAAACTTAACTTCATTTCATCAAAAAATTTTGGAAACCTGTCTTGAAAACATTCTTGTTTTTTGTCACTCAACAAACCCGCCAAAATATAACCCTCATACGGGCCGACATTGACCGCCAACCACTCTCCGTTACCAAAGATCACTTGCTCTTTTTTATCAGCACCCATGATTTTTTGAACTTTTACAGGGTGATTACAACTAATCGTCGTTAATGTTTGTGAATAGCGAGAAGTATTCTGATGAACATTTCCCATCATTTCATTAAAATACATTACTTTTAAGGGCGTTCTTTTTTCCTCGGCAACGACCGTCGAAACAGAGGTTAAAGTAAGAGTAACTAAAAAGAGTTTTAAGTAAATTTTGAAATTCATTTTTAAACTTTCCATCTAAATTGAATTGTTTCCCACTCATGACATTGCGGACATCTCCAGAAAATATTGTCTGAATTATAGCCACACTGTTTACAATAATGTTTTGTTAATGACTGATTTAAATTTTCTAATAATTTTTTTGTCTGGACGACAACTTCATCTTTTTTATCTAGTTCAATTAATAATTTAAGATACTCGGTCTTCATCATGTCAGAAGAATTTTTATTCAACTCCATCCATCCATTTAATAAGTCAAAAGCTCTATCCATTTTTCCAATATCTTTAAACAATCGAACCTTAGATAAAACAACTGATGGAATATTTAATAGATCAATATCATCTAACTCTAAGAAATAATCTTTGATGACGTTCAGTCGTTCTTTGTAATTTTTTAATTGTTCGTCGTTGGCCCTAAATTTTTCATTGAGTGATTCAAACACAAAAGAAGCAAACATTGGATGCTCTTTTAAAAGTTCTAAAAGCATATATTTAGAACTATCCATATCTCCGCTTAACAGAAAAAGTTTAAGCTTTAAAATTTTAGCTGAAACCGATGGGGCAAAACGAAAAGCATCATCAAGATCTTCTTCACATTTTCGAAAATCACCTTTTTCAAAATGTAATTTAGCTTTTTGCACTAAAATATGTGAAATCGTTTCACCTTGATTATTATGGCCAACTTTTGAAAGCATAATTCGGTAACTATAAGCTTGATCCCAGTCTTCAGTATCTTCATAAATTCTACATAAAGAGTGAATCACTTCGTATTGGTCGCGATTTATTTTAAGGACATCTTTATAGGTTTCTATGGCTTTATCTATAAAGCCCCCTTTATCAAAATCGAGGGCCAATTCTTTTAAGGCCCTTAAACGATGAGATTCAGAAATATTTTCTCTGGCGATCAATGAACGATGGATACTGATTGCTTTTTCAATTTCACCATTACTTCTAAAAAGACCACCAAGCGCAAAATAAGTTTCAATAGTTTCTCGGTTAATATCAACGGCATTTAAAAATTCTTTAATGGCGAGATCTTTATTCCCAGAAATTAGATACTGAGTAGCATTCAAAAATATTTTAGATTGCGCTTCACTTTTTCAATAATGTAATGATAAATAAAAATCAACGTAGCCACTACGGCCACTATGGCAAGAACGTGCTCAGAAATCCAAGGTAATAATACTTCCATTATTTAAACATCAAGGTTGGAGTGTTATGCATTTTTGATAACGAGTTCAAGTCTAAATTAGAGATACTCTCTTCCACATTTTCTAATAATTCAAAGAAGCTAGAATTTTTCTTTTTCTTTAAATAAATAAATCCCGGCTCTCCAGGTAATTTATGGCGTTTATGAACTTCTCTTCCAAGAGCCCAAATACTTCCTAATTTGTCTACTAGACCATGCTTAAGTGCATCTTCACCTGAAAAAATCTGTCCTTGTGCTAATTCATTAATATCACCAACAATTCTTTTTTCTCGAACTTTCATGATGTCATCGATGAATTGTTTATGAACACCAGCAATCATTCCATCTAACATGAATTTTTCTTCTTCAGTTAATGAACGATCTGGGTTTCCAGCATCTTTATAACGACCGGCTTTAATTGTTTGTGGAGATACCTTTGCAAACTCATATAGTTTAGATAAATCCATAAATTGCATAATAACACCAATCGAACCCGTGATTGTACCGGGGCTGGCCCATATTTCTCTAGTAGCTGCACCTAGATAGTAGCCCCCACTTGCGGCAATGGAACCAAATGAAGCATAGATAGGTTTCTTTCCATCTATTCTTCTAATTTCTTCATAAACTTCTTGAGTAGGACCAACGGCTCCACCAGGAGAATTAATTCTCAGAATAATAGCTTTGATGCTGGAGTCTTCTTCTGCTTTTTGCAAAAGTTCAACAGTATTTTTTGAATCCATGATGACGCCTTCAACCTCTATCACGGCAACGCTACCTTTACCTTTAACGTCTAGGTCAGCACTATCTTTAAACGCCGACATCGTAAAAAAAGCAAAGATCATTAAGATCACGAAAAAAATGAATACCAGGGCAAATATTCCAAACAAAGCCTTAGAATTTTTAGAAGATGTCACATAAACTCCATTTTAAGTTCTATATCCCCCTATCTTCTCAAAACTACTGGGCTACGTAAATAAGGCCCTCGTTTCCCGTTTTTTTTACTCAAGTATTTTCTTTGTTTAACCGAAATGAAAAATAAACCGATAAACGGTTATGGGAGAGAATATATGAAAATACCTAAGAAATTGATCTTTGCTCTATTTTCTACATCTCTCGTTACACTTGCCTGGGCAGCAGATGAGTACAAAGCACCAGAACTTGTAATGAAGGATGTCAAACCTGTGGCAACATCAAAGACGATTGCTCTTGATAATAAGTTCAAAGTTGAAGGTGCTGTTGAAGAAGGAAGAAAGCTTGCTTCTGAAGAAGAAGTGCGTGAGCCATCTTCAATTAAGAAGCCAGTTGAAGACGAAGAAAAAGTTGAAGGCAAAGACGACATGCCAAAATTTTGGAATCATAAAATCAATCGCGACAACGAACATTAATCTCGAAGAAAAACTTACTCCCAAAGGTTAAGTTTCTCGTACTCGCTTTTTAACTGTCCACAAGCGGCCAGGATATCCTGGCCCTTGGTCGTTCTTGTTGTACAAACAAATCCACGTTTTAATAGTTCTTCTTGAAACCAAATGATTTTAGCATTTGAAGGACGTTTGAATTTAGAATCTGGGTATTCATTGAATGGAATTAAATTTACCTTTGATTTTTCTTTATCTAAAAGCTCAGCCAGAGCTTCAATGTCTTCCGGTCTATCATTAAGACTATCAATCAATAGATACTCATAAGTAATACGACGATAAGCTTTTAACGGTACACTTCTAATCGCTTTAAACAATCGTTCTAGGTCATGAGCTTTGTTTATAGGCATAAGTTCCGAGCGAATATTGTTATGAGCTGCGTGTAATGAAATAGCGATATTAATCGGTGGAAAATCCCAGAGTTTTTCAATTTGTGGAGCAAGACCAGATGTAGAAAGAGTAATTTTTCGTTGTCCTAATCCAAATCCTTTATCTTCCATAAAAATAATCGTGGCTTTTTTCACATTATCAAAATTATGAAGTGGCTCACCTTGGCCCATATAAACTATATTTGAAAGCCTTTCACTCTCACCTACATTTTGTTTTAACCAAAGAGTTACCGCTAAAAATTGCCCAACGATTTCTCCTGGCGATAAATGGCGTTTTAATCCCATTGTCCCTGTATGACAAAAAGTACATCCAATGGCACAACCCACTTGAGAAGAAATACATAATGTCAGACGGTCTTTTGCAGGAATGGCCACACATTCTACAGTTTGTTGATCGATCATCTTCACGAGAAATTTTCTGGTTCCATCTTTTGAGAGACCGTTCCAAACAATTGTCGGAACAGAGAGGTCGAAATTGATAATCAAATCTTCTTTTATTTTTTTACTTACGTTGGTCCACAATTGAGGATCAATTACGCCTTGTTTATAAATCCACTGAAAAATTTGATCAGCTGCAAATTTCGCATGACCTTTTGAAACTAAATAGTCTCTTAGATCGTTAAGCGTTAGTGAATAGATTGACGGTTGTTCTGGCATTTTCACGGTAAACCTCTAAATTTAAGCCCCTTTTTATAGGTATTTATAAGAGATTTCAAGTCACCTATAGTTTTTTCACACCTCAAAGGGTTTACAAGTCCTTAAAAGGATTTGAAAATACTTAGATGGAGTTTATATGATGAAACAATTTATCCAAATGATTTGGCAAAAATCCCTCTTTTCCCTAATGCTTTTGGCGCTTATGACCTTAGACGGTCATTCTGCTTATCAGATTCCAGACAAAACTGAAGTTCTAGTAAAATTTGGAAAAAGTTTTAAAAATGAATTGGATCCAGAAAATATTTCTGTTTTAAATTGGAATATCTATAAAGGTGACAAACTCACATTTAAGCCTTGGTTTTTAACATTAGCTGCTGGCAAAGACATTCTGATCATCCAAGAGATGTATTTAACCACAGCCATTAAAACGATCAGCGCAACTACAAACAAGTTACATTTTATGGCCACATCTTTTATTGATGGTGATGGGATTAGAACCGGAGTCATGACTTCAGCTAAAGTTCCGGCCAAAAGAATTGAATTTCAAGTTTCAGAAAAAACTGAACCAGTTGTTAATACTCCAAAGGTTGGTTTAGTGACTGAATACCCTATTAAAGGAACTGATAAAACTCTATTAGTAGTTAATATTCACGCTATTAATTTTGTTGAAAATAAATGGTTCTACAAACAAATCGATCAATTATTCGCGAAAATTGACGAACACGCAGGGCCGGTCATTTTTTCTGGTGATTTTAATACTTGGAATAAAAATCGTTACTACATGCTTGATCAATATTGTCGATTAAGAGGTTTTTTACAAGCGACATTTCTTCCTGATACTCGCATGACGTTTAATGGCAATCCCTTAGATCATGTGATTTATTCACCTGACTTAGAAGTTCAAGAATCAAAAGTTCACGGCAACGTTGATGGCTCAGACCATAAACCCATGACAGTGAAATTTCGCTATATCGGTAACTAGGTCAAATTTGCCGACCCTTAAGAGTTGAGACTCCAGCCTTTACAATAATAAGGTAAACAAGGAGTCTCACTTGAAAAAATTTCATAAAATATCACCTCTTATTTTTTTAGTACTATTAACCAGCTGTGGATTAATTGAAAGATTTAAGACTCCAACAGAGCCTACAAGTTCTGAAGCCCAAACAGATTCAGCGGCAGTCGAAGCTGATGCTAACGAAGATTCATTTTTTGCTGAAGCTTTCAATGATGCGAAAACTGAAGAATCAACTAATGAGTTAAATGATTTATCAACAGATGCTCCTTCAAATATTATTGTCGATAATGCCAACGAAGCGGCTAATCAAGTTGCAAGTGATGTACAACAAGATTTAGATTCTCTTCAAAAAGATATGCCTATTGAAATTAAAGAAGAACCAAAACAAGTTGCACAGTCTCAACTGAGTGAAGCAGGTTCACTCACCAGCGAAATTGGAACGTATACTGTTCAAAAAGGCGAAACTTTAATGCAAATTGCTTTTAAAGTTTATGGTGATTTATCAAAATGGAAATCACTGAAAGAGCTAAATCAATCGCACCTTGCTGGTGGAATGCTAAAGAAAGGCGCAAAAATTAAATACTACGTTCCTGAAACTCCTTTCACATGGAACCCACAAGGAACTCCTTACCTCATTAAGTCTGGTGAAACTTTAGGAACGATTTCAAGCTCAGTTTACCAAACGCCTAAAAAATGGAAAAAAATTTGGGAAAACAATCGTCCACTCATTAAGAATCCAGACAGAATTTATGCTGGTTTCACACTTTACTACTTAAACGACGGTTTAGCTGATAATTCAATTGAATCATCAAGAGAAAATTACGTTGAGAAAACTCCGGTTGATACCATGGCAGAAAAAGAAATGGCCGAAGTTCAAGTAGCTTCAGAGCCAACGACCAATGCTCTTTCTGAAGAAGATCAAGTGTTAACAGTTGCGCCTGTCAATGCAGCTGATACTACGGCAACGGCCACAACAACGGCCGTGAGTGAAGATGAATTGATGAATGAAATTGAAACACTCAATGCTAAAGAATTAACGACAACGGATAGTGCTACTCTCTCTGAAATTGAAGAGCTGGCAAACTTAAAAGAAGAAGTATCAAATACTCAATCTTCAATTAAAAAATAGAAAAACAAAAGAGCCTAACTTTATCGTTAGGCTTTTTTTTACCTTTTTTTGACTAAAAAAATTTTATCGATGGCGGCTTTATGATCTTAAACCTCATACAAATCCTGACCTTCTTTTTTCACACAATGGCATCAGAATCAATTCCTAGCTGTGATTCAAAAAAACTGAATATCATTGCTTATTATGGCGAGAAAGGTGAACACAAGTCACCTCTTCTCGAAACGTGGTCGGAAGTTTCTGGTGATATTAAAAAAATAGAACTCAAAACCAAAAATAAAATATCTTCCTTAAAACTTATTTTCTTAGATGATCAACAAAAAGAAGTGCTTAAAAAAAATCTGATGCTTAAAAATAATTCAACTGATGCAATCAATTTTATTCAAAATTATAAGATAGAAATCACAAAAACCAAGACGTTAAAGCTCATTGCACAAATTCAAAATATTGATTTTTGCCATAACAATGTGACCATTATTCAAGCTGATGGTGAAGGACCTGCTGAATGAAAAATTCTAACCAAGTTAAAATAGTCGTCTTCGTAAGTGCTCTTTCCCTCATACCCGTTTCAGTGAAGGCTGAAGGTAATTATTTTATCGATCTTCTCTCTTCAATTTTTGGATCAACTTTTAATTTTAATAAAACTGTCAAATCTTGGTCATTGCCACCTACACAAAATACCGAAGGGCAAAGTTGTTCAATAGAATCAAGCCCCCAAGCAGCAACAAGCTTTCCCTCTGCCCCACTTCCACCTGAGCCAACAGAAGAAATGTTAGCGAAGGAAAATCAAAAACCAAAAACATTAAGAGATAAAACATTTGAGAATTTTGAAAAATTAGGTGGAGATCCTATCGCTTTAACCCAAGCCTTATGTTTTTTAGATACTCAAAAAAATGCGACATTTAGAGCACAAGGTGATCCGAGTCGCCCTGGTGGAATTAAAATTTCTAATCAACGTTATATCACTATCAATGATCATAACTCTCCCATGAGTAAAGCGCGATTTTTCGTCATTGATTTAGAGACAGGGAAAGTTGAAACTTATTTTTCCTCCCATGGAGCTGGAGGAAAAAATGGTGTTGCTGAAAGTACGATAGAAGAAACTTTTACCAGTAACAAAGACAGTAGCCATGCCTCACCTCGTGGATTTTTTATTACAGGTTCAAAACGAATTGGCTCATCTGATCCGCGTTGGAAATTTTCCATGAAACTGCATGGCCTACAAAAAGGCATCAATGATAATTCTTATGCAAGGGCTGTTGTCATGCACCCCTTTCCGATGATGCCTCCGGGAAGTGCAACTTCTGATGATTCAAATCCAAGTTCAAAACTTACCGATTATGGCCCCTTTGCTTTTAGTCGTGGTTGTCCCATGCTCTCTGAAGAACATGCTGAATCCATTATCGATAGGATAAAGTCTCCTAGTACCAAAACCGGAGGAAGCCTCTATTACAACTACAGTAAAGAAGAAAAATCCTACGGACCTAGTTATTGTGGAGATGAAGGCTTAATGAAAAAATAGCTTAAAAAGTAAATTTGACTACTAAAGGAATAACTAACCCACCACCTAATCCAGTGGCCAATACTGAAAATGATGGAAACAGAATTGAGAATGATAAAAGAATTGTAAAAATCCAGTTGCCCATAAAAGCTCTCAAGTTTTTAGTTTTAACCTGAGAGCTTTTCGGACTTTTCTATAGAAGTTATAATAAATCTATTGATGGTCATTGTCCGAGAAAACTACGGTGATTAACGAAACATTTTTGAGAAAAAGCCACTCTTCGTTTTCTCTTCGCGGTCAATATTTTCTAAGATATTCCCTTTAGATTTTATATCGTTACCTAAATTAATCAGGTCGTGAGAATTCTCAAGTAATAAGTTATATTCAGCCACTGACAAAAGTGAAACTTTTGGTGCATTAATTTCTTCACAAAGAGCAAAGGCGTATTGATTGAGCTGCTCAAGACTTTCAAATGGACCAATGATTTCATGATCACGATCTATTTCATCACTTATTTTAGCTCGATAAACTTTTAAGGCCGTTTCACGATCCAGAATGCCTCGATGATCCAGCACGTGTAACAGATAATACATTGGAGGATTACCTTCATGTATACGAGGTTGAAAAAAATGGTAAATACCAACAACCGTTTCGTCGGCACCGTTACCTGAAAAATTGTGATTATCAGTCATTCCGCTCATGAAAATACTCCAAAATCAATAACCACTGAACCATCTGGTAAAAGCTCAACATCTAACTCTTGTGGCATACTTTGAACACTAGCATTTATCTCATCTAAAACTTTATAAACGACAAAATTTTTAGTGAATTTTAATTTCACTTTTTTCTTATAACTCGTCGGATTGTACAAACTCAAACGTCTTACTTCTTCAAATTTTAATTCATTAGCGCGACTTGCTCGTGTACGCCAAAAATAATCAATTCCTTCCGCATTTACCGGTATATGATACAGAGAAAAAGTAGAAATCATTTTATCCCAAAAACTTGTTAAGGTTTCAGGTTCTCTTGGTAATTTTTCACCATCAAAAATAATCAGTCGCCCATCACCTAAGGTGATATTTTGTACCAATGTATGAAAATTTACCTTTTCTACGTTGAGATTATTTTCTAAAAAAAATGTTTCTAATCTTCTTTCATACTCTTCGGAAAGTCCGGCGCGATTTAAGACGATTCGACCAGCATTCATCAAGGTCTTTAAGATGAATTGGAACAAAGTACGATCGACATCATGACCGTGAAAAAAATGAATAAACTCTTGATAAGGATGATCATCTTGATGAAGTTTAAAAGTCTCCTTAGAAACAACTTTGTAACTCCACCCAAAATTTCCTTGTAGGTATTTCCAAAGAGAAATATCACTCCAGTTCATAAACAACGAACTTAAGCCATCAACTTTTTCATACACTTTGAAAAAAGTAAGTGGTGAATAAAATGTAAATCCTAGATCTTCAATCGCTCCTTCTTTAAGCCGCGAAGGAACATAAGAATTGGCCACTAAATCATTTAATTCTCTTCCTAAAACGCCTCTTTTGGAGCGCTGATTAATTAGGACAGAAGAAGGGATAATATCTTTTGATAACGATTCATATAATTCACGAGAATAATCTGTGAGAGAAATAGTGCCAGTTAATCTTTTAAAAAAATCTGATTGAGAAGCTCCTAAAAAACAAACATCAAAAATCCCTTCAAAATTTGGACCGATAGCTTCGCGTGCCTTTTCACAATATAAATCTTGAATTGTTTTTGAAAACTCAAATTTGTATTGATGCTCTTCAACGGGATTTAATTCTTCCGAATGTCCTAAATTTTTTCTCTCTTCTTTTTTGTTGGATAAAAAACGCTCAAAAGCTTGATCATAAACTTTCGATGTATCTTCAATAAACGAGTGAAACTTTCCTTCCGCTAAGTATCCACAACGAATTCCCCATAGATCAGAAGGAATCCCTTCTCGAGAAAAATATTGTCCTAACTCTTGGCAAAATCGACTAAACGCTTGAAAAACGCGCGTATCAAAAAAAGAATAGATTTTACTTAGACTCTCTTCGGCATCAACGACTCCGTAAGCCATTCCTCTTTCATTCTGGGCCAACGAACGCGCTAAAAAATGCGGCAGCCCACCATTTACTAAAAAAGGAGCCGGGGTCAATGGTAAATAAAAAACCACATCCTTCCCTACTTCTCGGGCAATATCGACTAAGCGTTTCAAATTTGTTTCTGGTTTTACTTCATCAAAATCAATCTTCTCACCTGTCTCCGTGTGAAATGACCAATTTAGGGGAACGATAATTTTAGTTCCGGGAAAGTCTTGTAGTTTTGTTTTCCAAAGAGAAGTAGACGTTTTCCAGTAAAAAAACCAATTTTCCCCTGGAAACACCGAGTCCAAATCACGCATCACCGGCGTGGTTAAAATAGGAGTATGCAAACTCACCTAACACCTCATGTCTTATGCAACCAAATCCTTTTGGCATATAAATCATAACGTCTCTGTTCTCAGAGTGTAAAGCCTTGTTTCACTTGAAGGATGCCCCAACTCTTGCTAGACTGAGCCCCTATTTATCATAAGATTTTCCATCCTAAACTGAGGTCAATATGTGGTTTTTCACTGAAGAAGAAAAAGAACTCCAAAAAATGTGTCGTGACTTTGCTAGAAATGAACTAGCACCTAAGGCCGAACACCATGATGAACACGAAAGTTTCAACATTGATGCCTTTAAAAAAATGGGGGAAATCGGAGTACTAGGAATCACCGCAGATCCAAAATACGGTGGCGCGGGTCTAGGTGCAACTGCTGCCACTATCGTGATGGAAGAATTCGGTAAAGCTTGTGCCGGATCCACTCTAAGCTATCTCGCCCACTCAATGCTTTGTGTGAACAATATTCAAAATAACGCCTCAGAAGAACAAAAAGCAAAATATCTTCCTAAACTCATCACCGGTGAGTGGATTGGTTGTATGGGAATGAGTGAACCTGAATTTGGTTCAGACGCTGTGGGGATTCAAACAAAAGCCGAAGACAAAGGCGATCACTACCAAATTAATGGAACAAAAATGTGGATCACCAACGCTCAATACGCTGACGTTGCTTATGTCTATACGAGAACAGGTGCTGAGAAAAAAAATCTTTCCACTTTTATTATCGAAAAAGGAACGCCAGGATTTTCCGTAGGAAAACCTATTCACAAAATGGGAATGCACTCGAGCCCAACGGGCGAATTAGTTTTTGAAAACGCTCGCGTCCCTAAAGCTAACTTAGTTGGTAACGTCGGCGACTCCGTTTATCACATGATGAAAAACTTAGAGATTGAAAGAATTACCATTGCCGGAATTTCACTTGGTATCGCTCAAGCTTGTGTGGATCAATGTGTGAAGTATGCACAAGAAAGAAAACAATTTGGAAAACATATTGGAAGCTTCCAACTCATTCAAAAAATGATTGCAGAAATGGCTGCGGAAACAGAAATGATGAGACATTTCCTTTATTCTATTGCGAAACAATATGACAACGGAATCAAAGGTCCAGAAGTTGCTGCCATGGTAAA
>JAKLJM010000058.1 GCA_023151145.1 Bacteriovoracaceae bacterium
CTGAAGCGCGTTCGTTCAAAGATACATCAGATCCTTCGACACCTATTTCTTCAGTCTTTGTTGACGGATGTAATATTCGCGCCATTAATTATAATTCCACAACTGGTCTGGGGATCGGTTCATGTAATATTTCTGCCAATGTAGAATTATTTTATGAAAGTGAAGGCAAAGAAATTCAAGTCACTTCAGAAAAAACCTTAAAACTGCAATTAGTTCGTGATTCTCTGATTAACTCTGAAGGAAAAGAAGTTTTATCTTCTGCTTTTAAGTCTTGTTCTTCTTCAGGGGCATGTGGTTCTGGTGAATGTTGTTTTAATGGAAGATGTTGGTCAAAGGATCTAGTGACTCAGTGTTTAGATGAAGTTCCTGGTACTGGGAATTTAGAAATTGGTTCAAGTTGCCGTAGTGATTTTGAATGTGGAAGTTTATGCTGTAATCAATCGACGGGAACTTGTTCACCACACTCAACGACGGGATCAACTCCAATTCTTTGTTCAAAAGCTCCAGGTCAACAATGTGTTTCACGCGACTATTGCCGAAAAGAGTACGTGACGACTTGTAAGGTTTACAAAGACGGATTAAATCTTGATGGAACACCAAAATGTTCAATTCGTTGTCTACCAGTTGAAACTTATTCAGATTGTAAAAACGGCTTCTGCGTTCCGCCAGCTGCGCCCGCAGATCCAGCGGATCCAGATGATCCAGAAGTTTGTGCGGCAGCACCTACGTACCAATAATAGTGAGCTTTTTCTAAGCTTCTGTGTGTCCACACTCACTTTACACTCGAGATGAAATTCACGACAATAGTAGTACTTTTATAGTTAACGAAGGAATTGTCTATGTTACCTCATTTCAATAAAGATTGTTATCTCGATCATGTGGCCATTGCAGTATCTGATATCGACGTTGCTCAAAAAAGATGGGAAGCTCTTGGCTTAACTTTCGCCCCTGAGCGCGAAGTGGTTGAATCCCAATTAGTCACAACGGCCTTTGCCCCGATAGATCAACACGCCCATATCGAATTGCTTTGCCCGTACGGAGAAGGGGGCGCGATTAAAAAATTCATTGAAAAAAATGGCGAAGGAATTCACCATTTATGTTTTAAAGTTCCAGACGTAAAAGCTAAAATGGAAGAATTAAAAACTCACGGTTTTCGTTTTATTTACGAAGAGGCAACAGCTGGAGCAAATAATTGTCTAGTCAATTTCATTCACCCAAAATCTACTGGGGGAGTGTTGATTGAGATTTCTCAAACTTTAAATTAAAAACGAGTAAACCATGGAACAAATCTATTTACCCCGTTTAACAAAAATTAATAAAACGATTATCGTTGCATCAGTTGGACTTTTTGTCCTCAATGCTATTTTAACAAAATTTTCAGGTTTCTCACTGGTTCCCATTTTAGGAATAAGTCTAGATTCCGTGAAAGCTGGTTTGATCCATCAATTCCTCACTTATCCTTTATTAGGCAATGGCATCTTTGAGGTGGTTTTAAATTGTTTAATGTTGTGGCTTATGGGATCTGAGTTTGAAGCAAGCTGGGGAGTTAAGCGCTATCTTAGTTTTCTTTTCGCAGTGGTATTTGGAGCAGCACTTCTGACCTTGGGAGTTGCCTTTCTTTTTCCAGGGCCGATGCAGAGTTTTTCTTTAACCGGACTCTCTGGAGTCGTAACTAGTCTATGTGTGGCCTATGCGTTCTTATACCCCGATCGTTTATTTTCATTCATGATGATCTTTCCAGTTAAGGCCAAGATTTTTTGCCTCATTTTAGCGGGAATTTCCCTTTATCAGGGCTTTTTCACTCTTTATGCTATCGGAGCTTGGTCTCAGCTTGGTGCCATGGGGATGGGCTTTTTATACATGTACTGGACGACGAAAAAAGGTCAGGGGCGAATTAGCCGCAGCGGGCAAACTGAAGAAAGATGGGGGAAGGGTAAGAAATCTAAGGCCAACCTCACGATCGTACGCGATGACGGGGAAAATAACGACAAACCAAAGTATTGGCATTAGCTATTGGCAGAGCGTATTGATTTTGTTAGCATAGGCTCTCGAATTGATTTAAAAGGGGCCCATATGAGATTAGCTCGTGCTTTAGAAGAAAAATTAATGGATGTACGTTTACGTGACAAACTTATCGCTGAAGGAAAAATCACTCGCGAACAAGTAAAAGATTATCTTCAAAAAATTGAAGATGCTCAAAAAAACGCTACATTTACTGAAGGCGATCAAGACGCTGAATAATGAAAAAATAAAACCTCGCTTAGGCGAGGTTTTTTTTTGTCTTTTTTATTGAACTATATATCTTGAAAAATAAATTGTCTTAATAACAGGTTTATTTAACTTTTGATTAATTTCTGTTTTGATTCGATTTTCTAAAAGAATTTTTCCAGAAAGAGTCGATAACTCTTCTGGTCCCATTTTTGATGAGATTTCCATAATTCGATCTTGCACGACTGGCAGATTTGTTTTTAACATTTCTTTATCTTCTGATTCAAACAAAACTAAATGAACTTCAATTTCTAAATAGCGCATTCTTTGAATTTTTTGTGTTTCTTTCGGAATCAAACTAAAGACCATAGGCTCAAGCTTAAAAAGCTCTGGAGTGGCTTTTTCATCGGTTTGTTTCATCAGTGCTTCTTTTTCTTTCACTTCATCGATCGGTGGTTTTTTAAACATTTTTTCAGTGTAATAAAAAAGTCCAACTACCGCTAAAGTAGTCAGCAGTGTTAGGGCAACAAGGATTGTATCAACAAGTTTTTTTCCAGTCATAAGAAGAGTTTAGCAAGAATTTAAAAATACTGAAAGCACAGAAAAAAAAGGCCCGAGTTAATCGGGCCTTCTTTTATTTGTCATTAAAATTTTAGGGCAGTGTAAGGAAGATTTAAATCCCGAGCAACTTGCTCATATACTAATCCACCTTTATAGATATTGATCCCGAGTTTGAAAGCTTCATCTTTCATCGCTGCTTCTTCAACACCCATATTGGCAATCATACGCGCGTATTTCATTGTTACATTTGTAAGAGCAAATGTAGAAGTTCTAGCAACTGCACCTGGCATGTTCGCTACACAGTAGTGAACAACACCATCAACTATGAATGTTGGATTTTCGTGAGTTGTTGGCTTGCAAGTTTCAATACATCCACCTTGATCAACAGCGATATCTACAACCACTGATCCTTTTTGCATTTTAGAGATCATTTCTCTTGTCACTAGTTTTGGTGCTTTTGCTCCAGGAACCAGAACTGCACCGATAACTAAATCTGAATCAATAACAGCTTTTTCAATGTTTTCAGCATTTGAATAAAGAGTTGTAATTCTTGAATCAAAAATAGCATCTAATTCGGCAAGACGTTTTGTATTTAAATCAATGGCCGTAACAGAAGCTCCAAGACCCATGGCCATTTGAATGGCATTTGTTCCGGCGATCCCCGCTCCAATAACAGTTACCTTTCCACGTTTAACACCCGGAACACCACCTAATAGAACACCTTTTCCACCCTTATCAAGTTGCAGATAGGCAGCGCCAATTTGCACCGACATACGTCCTGCTACTTCTGACATCGGAACTAAAAGTGGAAGAGATCCATCTTTTAATTGAATGGTTTCATAAGCAATCGCCGTACAGCCTGATTTCATCAAGCCTTTTGTTTGTTCTGGATCTGGTGCAAGGTGAAGGTAAGTGTAGAGGATGTGATGTGGTTTAAGCATCGCGATCTCTACAGCTTGTGGTTCTTTAACTTTGATAATCATTGTAGACTTTTCAAATACAGCTTCTGCAGTATCAAGAATAGTCGCACCAGCTTTTACATATTCTTCATCTGAGATCCCAATCCCAGCTCCAGCATTTTTTTGTACGTATACAGTGTGACCGTCTTGAACCATAGTTCTAACGCCACCTGGAACCATACCTACGCGGTTTTCGTTGTTTTTAATTTCCTTAGGAATACCAATGATCATAAAGATCCCCTTTCAATTCCGAATTAATAAAATGTAAGGCATTTTAATAGATGGATTTGCCTTTTCCTAGGGCAAATGCAAAATTTCAGAACTTTTTCGACAATTAATCGATTTTTGAAGCAAAGCCCCATAGAGAAAAGTTGGATATTTCAATAAAATATCCGAGCATAACGCTTTCATTTAAAATAAATAGCAGAAACATTTCACAAAAGATCGATCTCAATTAAAATATGGGGGGTAATCATTTAAAACAAGGAAGATTAAATGAATATTAAGCCTCGTGGTAAATATGTAGATGCGTTTGTCATGCCAGTCAAAAAATCTAACTTGGAAGACTATTTAAAATTAGCAAAGAAATGTAGCAAAATTTGGTTAGAGCATGGTGCAATTGAATATGTTGAATGCGTAGGCACAAATATATTTATGGATTATGGAACGCCATTTCCAAAGCTCGCGAAACTAAAAAAAGACGAAGTTTGTGTATTCTCTTGGATTGTCTACAAATCGATGGCAAACCAAAAAAGTGTAATGAAAAAAGTTCTCGCAGATAAACGACTGGCCCAAATGCAAGATCCAAAAAATATGCCATTTGATATGAATAAGATGAGTCATGGTGGTTTTTCCATGCTCGTAACGTCTAAAAAAAATAAATGATAACTATAAAAAAGAATATTTAAATAAGGAATACTATGAAAAAGTTAATGACCACTTTGGCGGTAATTTCAACTTCCGTCTTCTTGGGAGCCTGTGCAACACAATCTAAACTTACATCAAAAGTCATTAGTCCGACGTCACCTGAAGTAGTGAAAAAATACGTCTTAGATAATGGATTGGTGGTTTTAATTTCACCTAATCCTAAATTGCCTTTGGTTTCTTACTACACATTATTTGACGTTGGTGGTCGTTATGAAGGAGAAGGGACTACTGGAGCCACCCACTTTTTAGAACATATGATGTTTAAAGGCGCAAAGAAATTTGGCCCCGGTGAATTTGAATCAATCATTGAGCACAACGGAGGAAATTCAAACGCCTACACCACTAATGATGCTACCGTTTATTACGAAAATATTCCTTCACAAATTTTAGAGACCATTATTGATGTGGAAAGTGATCGTCTTCAGCATTTGCTTTTAGAGCCGAACTCTTTTGAAAGTGAGCGACAAGTTGTTTTTGAAGAAAGAAAAATGCGCTATGAAAATAATCCTGATGGACAAATGTACTTAACATTAATGAAAAAAGTTTTTGAAGGTACTCCTTATGGTCAGTCTGTCATTGGAGAAGTTGAAGATTTAAAAAAATTATCTCGTGATCAGATGATGGATTTCTTTAAAAAATTCTACGCTCCTAATAATGCCATCATCGGAATCGTTGGTGATGTGAATCCAGAGAAAACAATTGAGCTTATTAAAAAATATTACGGGCCGATTGCAAAATATAAAGAGTTAGATGCCTTAAAAGCAAACAAAGATGATCTCAAAAGATTTGAGTTTAAAGCGCAATTTGGCAAAGAGTATCGTTATCATGCTACAAACCCGTTACCGAAAATGAACTTTGGGTATAAAGCACTTAAGGCCGGAGAGAAAAAAGCTTATCACGCAGACCTGCTGGCCCATATGCTGTCCGTAGGGGAGAGTTCATTTTTTCATAAAAAATATGTTGATCATGATCGTCCCATGATTTCATCTATTTCAGCTAATCATTATAATTTAAGATTTTCGGGAATTTTTTATTTAGATTTAGAGTTAACAGATGTTGCCGATGTAAACGTTGTTCGAGATATGATTTTAGTTGATGCCAAAAAATATTGTGAAGAAGGTTTAACTGAAAAAGCTCTACAGCGTAGTAAAAATGCTATTATGACTAGTGGTTATCATTCTTTAAAGTCAAATGCAGCTGTTGCCTCTTCACTAATTAATAACCAAAAATATTTTGGAGATTTTAATTATTCTCAAAAAGAAATGAAGATTTACATGCAATCTACGTTAAAAGATATCAAAGATTCTTGTGTAGAAATTTTTGTAAAACAAGATCCCATGGTCGTGACATTGTGGAATCAATTTTCAAAAGATAAAAAAGAAGAAGTCATCAATTTAAAATAATGGAATATAAAATGAAAAAATTACTTTTAGGATCAATCCTTTTATCACTTAATACAAATGCCGATTTTGATGTGGCAAAAAACATTCAAAAATTTGATTGGAATGGTTTGGAAGTAACTTATATTGAAGACAATAGATTTCCGGTCTTTGATATGGGAATTTATTTTTCTGATGGAGCCGTTTCAGATCTTGGGGGAATTGGAGGGGAAACTGAGGCAGCCTTCAATATGTCGATGCTTGGGACGACAAAATACACTCGAGCTGAATTAAGTGAAAAATTAGAATTTTTCGGTGCAAGTAGTGACGTGCAAGTGACTCATGAATACACCACACTTTCATTATCAGGTTTATCAAAAGACATTAAAGATTTAACAAAACTTACATGTGAAGTTTTGCGAGAAGCGAATTACCCTGAGAATGAAGTTAAAAAAGTTGTGAATTTACAAAAAAATTCAATGCGCTCACTTGAGAATAATCATGGCGCTTTGGCATCAAGAATATTTCGTGAAGTGAGTTTAAGTGACACGCCTTTTTCGTACCCAACAGGGGGAAAATTAAAAGATCTTGATTTATTGGCCGGCCAAAATTTACGAAAAAAAATGGATCATTTTCTAAATTCAGTGAAAAAAAGAATCTATCTAACAGGTCCAAAATCTGTTCTAGAAATTCGTTCAATTATTGAAAATGACTGCCGCTTTTCAGGTACTGAAGCTCAATTTGTCAGAACTCCAACGTATAATAAAAAAGTTCAAAATGGATTACAAATCGTCTTTGCTCCAGTTGAAAAGGCCAATCAAGTTCAAGTCATGGTAGGAACATTTCTAAATAGTGACGAACTGGTCGATGATGAATTAGCGTTTTTATCTTCAGAGTTTTTAGGTGGGGGATTTACTTCGCGTCTTATGCAAGAAATTCGAGTGAAGAGAGGATTAACGTATTCTGTAGGAGCCGTGATTTCTTCTCAAAAAACCTACGGTCGGGCACTCATTTCTACATTTACTAAAAATGAAACAATTGTCGAACTTATTAAAGTAATTAGAAACGCCATTGCAACTTCTAGAGGATCTAATCATCAAATTAATGACAAACAATTTTCTTTGGTGAAGCAAGGGGTGATTGGTTCATATCCATTTAAGTTTGAAAAAACAGAACAATTCTTGAGTGAGTTAATGATTACAGATCACACAGAGAAAAAATACGAAGAGATTTTTCAATTTCAAGATAAGGTTAAAAATTATACTAAAGAAGATGTCGCCAAAAAAATTGAGGAAGTCTTCAATGAAAAACGTATGACGATCTTTGTTCTAGGGGATAAATCACTTTTAGCTAAGTTAAAAAAATTAGGAAAAGTAAAAGTGGTGAATACCAAATCATTTATATAAGATTTTTTAGGGGGAGAATTCCCCCTAGAATTTTTATGATTACGTAAGAGTGTGTGCGGCCATATTAACTTCGGCACCAGGCAAGACTTCGATAGACTTAGCTTTTATGGTGCCTGAAACGTCGGCCGATGGATAAATAATCACTTTTCCAGTAGCTTCGATATCGGCTTGGATAATTCCGTAAATTTCTAAATTATGACAAAATATTTTCCCTTCAACTTTTGAATCAATTCCTAAAATTAGTGGACTTTGATAAAGCATGTGGATTTCACCAATTATTGCACCCTCTAATTGTGTTTTACCTTGAAAGTGCAAATTCCCATGGAGTTTTGAATTTTGCCCGACATGTGTGAATTCTTGATGTTTGATCATTGTTTAAAGCCTTACAAATAATGGAACGGTTTGGGTATGAATCAAGTCTCCATTTTTAGCAAAAATTAAAACAGTGAAAACAAATTGACCAGATTTTCTAGGTTTTAAGAAGCTGGCATCGACAGGCCTAAAGCGCTGAGTGGCGAATGGTTCACCAGCAGAGAAACTAATTTGTGATTCTGGAGCATTGAGGGACATCTGAGGGTAGACTTGAAGTCCAGTTTCACCTTTCATGATGACCAAAATATGACCGGCTATTTTTTGATCGCGCGGGGTAAGTGGGGTGATATTAAATTTTAAGCTAATGGTATCTCTTAATGAAACTACGTTAAATCCACTTAACGAAATTTGGGCCGGTCGAGTGCGGTCTTTTTGTCCTTGAACTGGCTTAAAGAGCGAGAGATAACTTAAGTTAAGTGTGCCAGTTTCTTTACCCTTAAATCCTTCGGCCATACTCGGTTTTTGTCCATTGGTAGGATCGATGTTTTGAGCAATCGGTTCTTTAGTGGTTGTCTTGGAATCCAGATCGACAGAAGGAATATTGGCGTTTGATGCTGATTCAGGAAAGACTGTATCTGAGTTTTTTGCCAATTCAATTTTTAAGGCTTCTTTGTTGTCATTTAACTGTTCTTTTAATTGTAAGTTCTCATTCCTTAATTGCTCAATTGTACTTTTCATTGATTCATAATTTTTTGCTGATAAATAGTTTTGAATCAAATGAGTGGGACTAAAATGAATGAGTGTCATGATTACTAAAACAAGAGAGCAGAGTGTGATGGCCGGTAAAACAACGAACCACCAAAAAAAAGCACTTTTTCTAATCTCGAAATATTTTGGAGAATCTTTTTTCTGATAATAAATAAGAGAAACCATTTCATGGTTTTTGTTATTTATTATTGAATGAGTGCTTCTCTCATGATTTTGATGAGATTGATTATCAAAAAAACGCTCTTGACCGTTTTTTTTGTGATCATCGCTAAGAGGATTCTCTTGGTTGGTCACTTAATTGTTGCCTTTTTTGTTATTTTCAACATTTTTAAAAAATCGATCAGATGGTTCAAAGGCAAATTTGTCTTCGCCTTCAAGGCCTGCTTTTGTCCAGAATTCATTAACGATTTTCCATTCATATGTAGGAGCTTGGATGAGATAAAGAGTTTTCTTACCAGTATCGTTAATCGTACTTGATTGGTAATTTTGGCGAAATGTAACGACCGCATAATTTTTAAACTGAAAAATGGAATAATTATCAAGTTCGATTTTTGGTTTTCCTGGCATTGAGAATACATTGGCTTTGTAGGCTTTATACTGTCCCCAATTTCCTTTTTGGTCTTTAAATTGTGCTTGGTCATAGTGAGACATGTAGTCGTTAATGTTTTTTTCTCTCCAAGCTTCAAGCCATTTATCTACAGTCGATTTAATTTGATTTCGGTTTGCTTCAAATGTTTTTTCATTCAAATAAACTAATTCTTGAACGATCACAATAGGAGTTTTATTGAGCTCTAGATATTTTGATGCGTCGATAAGATCATTATTTGCCGTAACTACACAACCTCTAGAATCTAAACCTTTTTCAATTCTAGTTTCGTCGTTAGTTGAGTGTAGCCAAATACCATCACCAGTTTTATTTAATCTTTTATCGATAGGATTAGGGTAATCAGTGACAAATGCGCCGACACCATAAATAACTCCAGCAGGACCAG
>JAKLJM010000059.1 GCA_023151145.1 Bacteriovoracaceae bacterium
GGCTCCCCTAGCTGCCATCGCTCAAGATTCCACACAAATGACATTGGAACAACGTTCTTTATTTAAAAAACGAAATATAAAAAATGAAAATGAAGATGAACTAGATCAAGTTCATAAAGCTATTCATGAAATGCAGGCTAACTTCCACGAGTCGTATAAAAAACTTAAAAGTGCCGAAAGCAGAATTAAGGATATTGCTTCTTTAAATCTAGCCTCTCTCTTTGAAACTGATGACCATCTCACCTACGTGCTGGTTCATAATGGAAATGATGAGCACAAAATCAGGCATTATGTTTTTGAAGGGGGGAAACTTTTTGATCTCCCTTTAAATAAAGATCACCGCATGCAGCTCTTCACTCAAAGTCCGATTAATAATTTAGAACTTACAATAGCAGATCAAACCTATGTGCTTACCTTGAAGCCTTTTTTCGAAGAAAAGAGTCAGCTCTTCAAAGGTTATCGCGGAACTGTTATTAACATCACTGAAAAAATTAAAATCGAAAAAAGACTAAACGAACAAAACGAACACTTAAGACAGGTGCAAAAAATAGAATCTATTGGCTTAATGACGGCCGGTATTTCACATGATCTCAATAATTTGTTATCAGTCATGAATACGTCGTTGCAATTAATAAAGGACCCTCATATTTCTCAAGATCAAAGAGAAAAATGTATTAATAATGCTCAAGATGCTGTTCAAAAAAGTGCCACCATGCTTAGAAAGCTCATGGATTTTTCTCGTCGTGATGAAATAAAACCACAACTCATCGACCTATCTGAAGAATTAGTTTCAATGGAAAATATATTAAAAGCGACCCTTAATTCTCATGGTGAATTAACACTAGATCTAAAATCACGACAAAAATGTAAACTTGATCGTAACCAACTTGAAACGATGCTTGTAAACATGGTCGTTAACTCTAAAGACGCTATGACCAAACTGGGAAAGACTGAAATTCGAACTAGAGACATCGAGCTTATGAATGATGAAAAAGTTCCCAATGGAAAATATGTTCAAATTGATTTTAAAGATAACGGAACAGGTATTTCACCTGATATTCTTCATAAAATTTTTGATCCCTTTTTTACCACAAAGGACTTAGGAAAAGGCACGGGACTGGGACTTTCAATGGTGATGACCTTTGTTCAACAAAACCAAGGACACATCAAAGTGACATCCGAATTGGAAATTGGCACTACTTTTTCTTTTTATTTTCCAGCTGCTTAAGTACTTTAAAAGTAGTTGTCGAAAAATTTGCTTTTTCCGTTATCGTTTGAAATTCACAAACACGCCCAAATCCCAACGTCTTCAACTTATGTAAACTAAGATTTTCTTCGTGAATATAGTTGGTAATCTTATATTTTGTGATTCCCGTTTTAACGATGAGATCTTCCTGAAAATCAAAATTCGATTCTAACATTGGGTACTGTTGCAATTTTTTATCTGTCGATGAGATCACCAGTGTGGGTAACTCCCACTGTTCACTTAACCATTCTTGATTATTTTTTTTATAAACAAGCACTTGATCTTTTTTTCTTATCACTAGTCTTAACAAGTGAAGTTCATGCTCAACTGTTTTTTTCTTTTCCTTATTCTGGTCTTGGACGGGAAAAGATAATGGTTTTTTTAATTTAAAGGACAAACAATGAGTATTCATTGGACAAAGTTCACAATGAGCTTTCCTGGCTTGGCAATAAACTCTCCCCAGATCCATTAAGGCTTCATTAATAGCTCGATAATCTTTAGAGGCAACGTCTTTTAATATTTTTTTCTGGTGGAAAAGTTCTCGCAATTCCTTTTGTAACTTTAACCCTTTTGGGGTTTTTACTGCATACAATCTTGCCAATACACGCTCTAAATTTGCATCAACGGCAATTGCTCGCTGATTCGCTCCAATTGCTAATATGGCATCGGCCGTATAGTCTCCAATACCTTTAATACTTAATAAAACATCACGCTCAAGAGGAATCTCTCCTTTAAATTTTTGAGTAACTTCAATGGCACAATTTTTTAAATTTTTGGCCCTGCGATAATAACCTAAACCCTTCCACTCCACGGCCAATTCTTCTTCGCTCGCTTTTGCTAGAGATTGAATGGTTGGAAATCGTTTGAGAAATTTGTCATAATGATTTAAGACTGTGCCGACAGTTGTCTGCTGAAGCATGATTTCAGAAACCAAGGTTCCATACAAGGAACGATTTTTTCGCCAAGGAAGTAATTGATAATGAGATTGAGACCATTTTAAAAGAGGTGCATAGATTGATTTTGTCATTTGCGACAAATTTTAGCGAACTCCCCTACATCGTCAACTAGATTTTTTGCTGTATAAGTTTTGACTCCATCTCCAACAAACGTCGCACCCTCTGCTGATAAAAAGTCTTGAAACGGACGCGAAAGTTCATCTATATCGGTCACAATGACTAATTTATTTGCCTGGCTAGCCTTGATCCATTCTATTAATTTTTTTTCATCATTTGTTCCATAACTCATGCAGATATTTGAATGATCACCAAGCTCTTTGATATTTGTATTATAAGTTGCAACTCGCAACGATTTGCCACATTGCTTTTGTAACTTTTCAAAAAATGATCGTCGCTGACATGTTTCTTTGTCTGTTGAAAAATCAACTTCTCTTAGTGATGAAGAAACATCAAACCATACTTCCATCTCACCATTCCAGACGCTTTCACTTTTCGTTTTTCCACAAAAAATATCAAAATGATAATCTTTATTACAATCAACCACAGATGTTTCAATTGCATTGAAAGTTTTTAAATTCTCTTCAGGCTTTAATAAACTTGGTTCACTGACTTCTACTTTGTTGGCCACAAAACCCAATTGGGGATGAAAACACCCATCTCCCATCGGTTGACAGTTTTTCATGAATTCGTCATCAGTTTTATTTTGTGCCAATTTTTTAGACCACTGTATCTGGGGAGTCTGCGGCAAATAAGAAGTTTTAACTGGCGAAAGAAAATAAATATAAATTTTCTTAGGAGTGGCCAGAGCATTACTTATTAGGAGTCCGTAACTTAAAAATGAAACTATCCAAACTTTCATGACTACTCCTAAAAATTCATTCCCTTCATTTTAAAATACTGAAAGAGGTTGTTTCCTAAATCGACTACTAAATCACGCTCTTCTAAATTTAAATTCAAAAACTCGGTCATAAAAGCACGCTGCCTTGGAGTTAAGCTTTCTAACTTTTCTCTAATTGATTGCTCACCTTTTGATAACGGTGCTTTATTTTCCTTATTCGTCTCTTCATTTTTCTTTTCTGTTTTTTCTTCGGTCGTTTTTTCTTTACTACTTTCTTTCGTTGCTTCTTTTTCAGGAGTCTTTTTCTTCGCCTCTGCTTCTAGTTCTTCGATATTAGGCTCTAACCCTTCATTTAACTCATCTTTATAAAACTTCACCAATCGAACAAAGCGCTCACTAAATTCCTCATCGACAAAATCAATCATTTCATGCAGCGGAATATCAAGCTTAGCGGTAATTTTTGCGATTAATTGCGGGTTCAATTCTGTCGACTTCTGCGAGAGGAAGCGACTCATAGTGGAAACTCCCACATCAGTCTTCTCTGCTAAGTCTTTTTGCGACATACTTCCTCGCAACTGCATGTACTTTCTCACAGTTGCTAGATAACTTTCTAATTTTGCTTTTTTAAAATCTGCCATGCAATTTCTCGCTGAAATTTAAACTCTTAAAATTATTATCGGATTGCAAAAATATTTCTTGATGCAATTTTATTTCTTGACGCAATTCGTCGGAAATGGTAAATTTGAGGAGAGAACTGAACGAGGGTTCCAATAGTTAGGAGTCTTTATGCAAACTTTAACAATGTTCCAAAACTTATTATTTCAAGATGAAATCACTTCAGACGAATTTCAACTACTTGAAAATAAGTCATTTGTTTCAAAGACTTACTCTAACATTACTCTTAGCGGAGCTCGCGTCCTTAATAGTATTTTTGAAGATGTTATCTTTGAAAACTGCGTGTTCTTTGCAACAGAATTCCATGATTCAATATTTATCAACTGCTTATTCATCAACTGCCAATTTAAGTTTGCAAGTTTTGCAACCTGCAATTTTGAATCATGCCAATTTGATGGTTGCACATGGGCCAAAACTGGACTTCAAAACTCGGAATTTAGTCTTTGTTCACAATCTAAGAACATTGGCTTTGAAGTGAGTACAGTCGGAACTTTGAGTTTTGATATGACGAGAACTTTATCAACTGATCAATTCTTAATGATTACAGCTTAATTATAACACCCACTCACACCTTAGGGATTTAAAACAAGGTCTCTTGTTTTTAAAGAGGTGAACGCCCCTACTTTGTTAAAAGCACTAAGTCTTTTTAGCAAATGCTCTTCTACACACCTTCTGGCGCCCAAGAAACGAAACTTTCAAGGGCGCACATCTTTTCAATGCTTAAAAATGAGTTCATGATTATGGCATGAATACAGAAACTACTAAATCAAATGCAGTCACAGAAAAAGACGAAAATGTTTTTTTAAACATTCTCTTTAATGTCATCCTTCCAGTTTTTATTTTAAATAAAGGTGGAAAGTATTTTTCTCCACCTATCACATTAATGATCGCCTTAGCCTTACCCATTGGTTATGGAATTCACGATCTCATTAAAAGCAAAAAAATAAATTGGTTTTCCGTTCTTGGTTTATTAAACGTGGGAATTTCTGGTGGCTTGGCTTTAGCTGGATTATCTGGAATTTGGTTTGCCATCAAAGAAGCAAGCTTTCCTCTTATTTTAGGTATCTTTGTCTTTTTTTCAGCTTTTCAAGAAAAGCCCTTCATTGAAAAAGTTTTCTTAAATCCAAAGGCCATGGATACGGAAAAAATTCTAAACAGCTTACATGAAAATCGTTTAACGGAATTTCACACTCTCCTAAAAAAAGCGACTCTACTTTTCTCTCTTTCATTTCTCATAAGTGCTATTTTAAATTTTGGTTTAGCTTACAAAATCTTTGTTCCTATCAATCCCGCTTTAAGTGCCGATGAACAAAGTTCCATCCTAAATGCTCAAATAGCTTCTATGACGAGTTGGTCTTATCCCGTCATTGCTCTACCATCGATGGTTATTATGATTCTCATCTTTTGGTATCTTGCCCATGGATTGAAAAAATTAACAGGTTTGAAGTTAGAAGAAATGATGATTCAAAAATAGTTCGCTTCAATAAAGAAAAAAATCAATCTCCCATCAAGACATTATTTCCATAAAAAAACCCCTCGTGATAGAGGGGTTTTTAGACTTTTAGGTCCATCGATATGGTCTCGTAAACCGTAGAACCGAGGGATAAAAAATCTTAGCATTTACATTAAAATTAGCAAGAAAAAATGTCTTAAGTAATTAATCTCCAGCCAATGATGGCTATTTGGAGGCACGGATGCTTAAGACTTTTAGGTTAGTGTTATTAATTCTGGAAATTGTGAAATTACTCGTAATAATTCACATACTTATTTCTGGTAAATAACATGAACCGAGGGAGAAGAAATTCACCCTTTTTTAAAATAAAAAAACCCCTCGAGAGAGAGGGGTTTTTAGGCTTATCAAAATCTTGATCCTAATTCTTAATGTTTTGAAATCACTAGTAATGATTTGGAAGTTATTTAAGTATTAGAAGATTTTGGGGGGAGAAGAAATTCTCCCCTTTTTATGACTTACGGTAAAAACAACCCACTGATTTATTATTTCTTAAACTCGCCGTTAAAACCATCTGCGCGACCTCTACTGAGTTTCTTAACCCAATTAAACTATCAACGAGCTTTGCATCCTTATAGAAACGATCGATTTCGTCTTTTAACTCTCTAAACATGGCATTGGCACGAATCAAACGATCGCGTGAACGAGTTAGTCCAACGTAGTTCCACATTGTTTGTTTTAAGGTCAACCAGTCTTGCTGAATGAGTGCGGTATCTACTTCTTTAGTTCCATCTACCCATTCACGAATTTTTTGAGCGGAATAAATTTCTTCAGCATCAATTCTTTTTTCAATATCACGAGCGGCAAAAGCACCGAAGCTCAATCCTTCTAAAAGAGAAGTTGAAGCAAGTCGATTTGCGCCATGAAGACCAGTACAAGCTACTTCTCCAACAGCGTAAAGATGAGAAATAGTTGTTCTGCCATTTAAATCCGTTTTTACTCCCCCACAAGTGTAATGGGCTGCAGGAACCACAGGAATTGGTTCTTTGGTGATATCTACATCGTGCTCTAGGCAATGTTTGTATATTGTTGGGAAACGTGTCTTTACCCACTCCTGAGGTTTATGAGTGATGTCTAAATACACGCAGTCGTTTTGTGAAATAATAATTTCTTCCGCTATTGCTCGTGCGACAATATCACGAGAAGCTAATTCAAGATCAGAGCTATACTTGCGCATAAATCTCTCACCTTTAGAATTAATAAGCACGCCCCCCTCTCCTCTTACCGCTTCAGAAATCAGAAAACGGCGATGAGTTGAACCACCATAAAAAGTTGTTGGATGAAATTGAATGAATTCCATATCAATAACTTGAGCTCCAGCACGTTTGGCCATGGCATGACCATCACCGCGGGCACCTTCTGAATTAGTGTGGTGAAGATAAAGAGAACCCACTCCACCAGTCGCTAAGATGGTGAACTTAGCCATATATTTTTTAACGACCTTAGATTCCTGATCATACAAGTATGCACCAAGAACTTTATTTTCTTCATATCGTTGTGGTATTTCAATTCCATGGTGAAGAGAAGTAAGTAAGTCGATTGCCGTATGGGAAGTTAAAAACTTCACGTTAGGAAATTTATTTTTATCATTTAAATAACGTAAGAGAGAAATTTGAATTTCTCTTCCTGTATAGTCACCTTTGTATAAAATACGCGCACAAGAATGAGCTGCTTCTTTTGTGAATTCAAATTCACCTAAGTTATTGCGTTCAAAATCAACTCCAGCTTTTTGAACAAGAAATTCTTCTAATAATTCACTTGAATGTTTTGCGACTAATTCTGCTGCTGGTAAATAGCTTGTCCCACTGCTAGCTTTCATGATGTCATCGACGAGTTCATTTTCAGAGCCTTTGGCGTAAATAATTCCACCTTGGGCCCAAACTGTATTAGTAGCTGCGGGGTCCTTTTCTCTAGTAACAATCGTTACCTGATAGCCTTTTTCAGCCAATGTCACTGCTGAAGATAACCCAGCAATTCCCGTTCCTAATATTAAAACATCCGTCTTATACGACATGACTACCTCTTAAATTTTAGCGAAATATCCACATGAGGTGCACTATGAGTGAGGGAACCAATGCTTAAGGCATCAACTCCATCGATTAAATAATTTTTTATAGTATCTAATTTTAAGCCACCCGAAATTTCAATAGTCATTCCTTGAGGCTTTAATTTCACTGCTTCTTTAATTTGATCCGGTGTAAAATTATCGAGCATAACTGTCGTAATGCCTAATTCAATAGCTTTTTGAAATTCATCTAACGAATGAATTTCAACAACGATTGGTGCATAAAAACTTTGCATTGATTTAAAATGTGCCCACGCGGCTTCAAGACTTCCAAAAAAACTTTTATGATTATCTTTAATCATCCATGCATCGGCTTGGCCGAAACGATGATTTGTAGCTCCCCCTAGGCGAACTGCATATTTTTCAACAGAACGAAGTCCAGGAGTTGTTTTACGAGTATCTAAAACATGAACTCGTTTTGAAGCTGCAGCTTCAACGAACTGGCTTGTGTACGTAGAAACACTGGTTGATCGTTGTAATAAATTTAGGGCTACTCGCTCGCCTGTAAGGGCAATGGCAAAAGGTAATTTAAATTTGATTTCATCACCTGGTTTAAATCTTCTTCCTTCAAAAGATTCAAAGTCAGAATATTTTAAATTTGCACCGAGAAAATTAAAGCTTGCTACAAAAAAAGGTAATCCAGACAAAAGAAGAGGAGATTTAATTTTTAAAGTCGCTGTGACTTCATCACAAGGAAGTGTAGCCGTGTAGTAGGAATTTCTCGAAAGATCATCTTCCTCAAAAAAACGTTTTAAGTCATTTTCAAATGATTTCAAAAAAAGAGCATCTAGCATAGATCCTAACCTTCAAAATAAGTTTATCCCCCCTTTCATAACTCCCAAAAATTCATAAGTTAAGAGCTTTTTTAGCTTTTTAGCCTTGAAACACCTAAGACATGAAAAAACTCTTCTTCACCTATCTGTCCTTTCTTTGCTTAATGTTGCTTTATCAAGGCTTCCTTGCCAATAAACAACAACTTAGATCATCGAGCATAAGCTATACCTATCATGAGCGAATCCTGAAGAAGCTTCCTGATCATCAAAAAAAATACTTTAACCTACTCTCCGCCTTCACGGTGGGAGATACAACACGTTTAAAAAATCTAAAAACTGCTTATAAAAAGTTGGGGCTTGTTCACTTATTCACACCATCTGGTTTTCATTTTCAAGCCATACTTTTCCTTTTTAGCTTTTCTCTGCTTCGACGTTGGAAAAAAAGTGTCTTGATTTTAAGTGCTTTGATTTTTTTCCTTCCTGGCTTTGAGGCATTAAAACGAATTGTGTTAATAAAAAACCTAGAACTTTACCCGAAGTGGTTACCTCCTATTTTAAAAGACCGCTATGCACTTTTTCTCGCCGTCTTTACTCTCTTTTTTCTCTTGGGCGATTTTTTTAGAAATCCTCTTAGCTTTGCTTTTAGTTTTCTTTTTCTGGGTGTGATTTATGCTCAAGAAGAATTAAGTATTAAATCTTGGGTTCTAACATTTTGGGGATTATTCTTTGCTCAATTACTTGTTCAGGTATTTTTTCCAATGAATATTTCTCTTGGTTCATTTTTCATCGGATATCTTTTAGGAATATTTTTTAATCTTCTCTTTCCATTCATGATTATTTTTTATGTTCTGATAATCTGTGGTCTTTTTTCAACTTCACTTATTATCCTAGCACTCTGGCCGGTGAAATTTTTCCACATTATTGTTTTAAAATGCTCGCAATGGCACTTAAGTTTTTCCTCTTTAAATGGAACGCTAATCATTTTGTTATTACTTACAGGACTTGTTTTTCAAGTATTACCAATGGCCAAGTTTAAACGAAAAATGAAAATACTTTTTTTCCTTTCACTGCTTTTTTCAAACTCTATCAATCTAAAAACTAAAAAACCTAAGGCTTTGCCCCGTCTTTCTGAAGAGAATTCTTTAGACTATCAAGCAACAAAGAAAACTTCTGTGGTGAAGTCCGATAGTTTTTCCATAACAGGCGGATAAAGGGAAAAAACCAAAGCGCAAAGAGTAATGGTTTGTAGAAAAAATTGGCATATCGAAACGAAACAATTCGTCTATTTCGCTGATAAAGATAAGTTGTATAAAAGGGCTTTTGATGACAAGTTTTACCTACTCGATGTAAAAGCTGCCAGTCCTTAATCACGCCAATGTTTTCACCACTTAAAAAACAACGAATCGAAAAATCCACATCTTCCCAATAAGTGTGTAGGCTCTCAT
>JAKLJM010000060.1 GCA_023151145.1 Bacteriovoracaceae bacterium
AAAAACGGTATGCGTTTTTCCACTTAACTCTAAAAGGATTTTTCTTGCATCATCTTTATCTTTTGGTTTGCCATAAATTTTTCCCTCTAAAAAGACAATGGTATCTGATGAGATGACAAAAATATTCTTTGCAGAACTTTCCTTAATTCTTTTATAGAATACCGCCCGTCCCTTTTGCTCAGCAATATCTTCGCAATACAATTTAGGATCGTCGTGAGAGCTGATCTCATCGATGTCACAAGAATCAATTTCAAAAGGTATATTTAAATAGCCTAAGAGCTCTTTACGCCTAGGACTTTTACTCGCTAATACCAACTTAAGTTTATTTAATACCATATTTTTTCTTCCATAAAATTTGTTCTGTTGAATTTTTATCAAAACGATCTTCATCACTCAATAGGGCTGGAGTATATATTAAATACTTTCTCAGCGCTTCACTAAAATAACGATCACCATATTTTCTTAAATCAATTTTTTCTCCACGCGATTCCAGTTTTTCCTTGAATTTTTCACCAACTAAAATATTCGAAGTTTCTAGCCTTCTCGTATACTCATGTAAAAAGCGAAGTCTGCGATCTGATTCGTTGCTAGATTCTGCTGTTTCTAAAAGAGGATCCCAGAGGCGATATCCTAAGTTTTGTGCAACCTCGTCTTTCGTTAAACCATCAGCAAAAAATGCTGGTGAATATTCTTTTAACATCAACTCTCGCGACCACATGATCGTGGCGATCCGACGAGTGATAAACTCTCCACTTCTAGGCCAAAAATCATCTTCTAAAAGTGACAACTCTCTCCCTCGAGCATTGATTCGATACCAGCTACCGCGTGGCAGATCTAGAGTTTCCGCACTGTCGACTCCACGTAACGTTACCTTTAGCGCAGACCATTCCTCACTTTCAATCTCCATATCACCTAAGTCTTTAGCCTTAACAAAGGAATCTTCTCCAAAATGACTAATGACCTCAGCTTGCATACCGCGGCCATGAATAGTTCCTGTTGGCAGTACTAAAAAAGTATAAGTAGATTTATTTTTTATCCATTGATTATTAGCTTCAATCAATTCATTCAACCCACGACGATGTTTTAATAATTTCTCTTCTTCATTTAAAAAAGAGGACAAATCATCTTCATCATAAGTAATTTTTTGACTTTCCGGCATAGCTTCATAGATAGGAAGAGGAAAAAAGGTAACATCTGTTTCTTTTTCGTTATTTTCGTAAACCTTAGCACTCTGACGACTCAGATAAAGAACATTTCCATAATTGACCCTGGCAAAGATAAAAAATTCTTTTTCAGAAACATTGAATTCTACAATGGTAATAGAACTTTCTGGGGAAAGTCGAACCAATGTTCCATCAAGAAGAAATAGCCAAAGATAACTTTTTTCTTCGGTATAGATTTCTTCTCCCTCATACAAACTTGAACGAAACTGCGGTCGTGTGAAACTATTTCCTTTATCAATTTTACAAACATTTACACAATGAAGAATTCGTCCCACAAGTTCTTGATTGCTTCTTTCTCTAAGAGCATTTTCCCATAGAGGCGATTGATCTTTCAGATCTTGAGTTTCAATCCACTTTGAAAGCGATAAAAACTCCTTCTCTTTTAAAGTCCCCCATTTGATGTGGGAGTTTTTTTGATTTTTAAAGACAACAATTGGCGACAAGGCGACTTCTTCGGCCCATGAGTGGCCAAAAAAGAGAAAACTCACGAGACAGAAGATGATTTTTAGAGTGGATATTTTCATATTTTGCTTATCGGCAAAAACTTGTCTTGATAAAAAAAATCATTCCCGATTGCTTTAATCGGCCAATCCCCTCGATGACACCTTGCAAACTCTAGGCAATCAGTGGGTTTTCTGTTACTATTTCCCCTAGCCTTTTTGCTAACCCCCCAATGACTTAAGGAGTCCAGAGTGTCCACTCAACAGACCGAATTAATGGAAAACGAATCAACATCTTTTTCTTTCGTGCAGATGGAGCATCAAATTTTAAAAATTTGGAAAGAAAAAAATATTTTCAAAAAATCCCTTGAGCAAACTAAATCAAATAAACCTTATATTTTTTACGATGGACCTCCCTTCGCGACAGGTCTCCCGCACCATGGTCACTTACTTGCCGGAACTTTAAAAGATATCGTTCCTCGTTATTGGACGATGAAAGGCCGCTATGTAGAAAGACGATTTGGTTGGGACTGTCATGGACTTCCCATTGAGCATGAGATCGACAAAAAATTAGGTATGTCCGCCCAAGACGCAGTTAAAAAAATTGGGGTCAAAGGTTACAACGACGAATGTCGGGCCATCGTTCAAAGATTCACAAGTGAGTGGGAAACGACTGTGACTCGTTTAGGTCGTTGGGTTGATTTTGAAAATGATTACAAAACAATGGACACATCATTCATGGAATCTGTTTGGTGGGTTATGAGTGAACTTTGGAAAAAAGATTTAATCTACCAAGGAACAAGAGTTGTACCATTTTCTACAGCACTCGGAACAGTACTTTCAAACTTCGAAGCAAGCTCAAACTATCAAGACGTGCAAGATCCTGCGGTCACAGTTTTATTTAAAGTTGAAGAAGCTGATTATTACATTGCCGCTTGGACAACTACCCCTTGGACCTTGCCATCGAACCTCGCTCTTTGCATGGGCCCAGAAATTGAATATGTAAAAATTCACGATAAAGATAAAGATATCAAATTTATTATCGCCAAAGATCGATTAGAAGCTTATTCGAAAAAAAGAAATTTAGAAGTATTAGAAACATACAAAGGAAGTGACTTAAAAGGTCTTCGTTATGAACCAATGTTCCCATACTTCAAACATAGAAAGGCCGATGGGGCTTTCGTTGTTTTAAACGACAATTATGTAACAACAACTGATGGTACTGGTGTTGTTCACACCGCTCCAGCCTTTGGTGAAGATGATAATCGTATAATGAAAGAAGCAGGATTAAATTTTCTTGAATGTCCTGTTGATGATGCCGGAAAATTTACAGCAGAGGTTTCTGACTTTGTCGGTGTTCATGTTAAAGCAGCTGATAAAGATATTATCAAAAGATTAAAAGATGAAGGTGTTTTATACGATCAAGGTGTATTAGTTCACAGCTATCCATTTTGTCCACGCTCAGACACTCCTTTAATTTATCGTTCAATACCATCTTGGTATGTAAGTGTAGAAAAAATAAAAGAACAATTATTAAAATCCAATGAAGAAATAAATTGGACCCCTTCGCACATTCAAGAAGGTCGTTTTGGTAAATGGCTAGAAGGTGCTCGCGATTGGAATATTTCAAGAAACCGCGTTTGGGGAACTCCAATTCCTATTTGGATCAACGATGCTACAGACAAACGAGTTTGCATCGGGAGCATAGAAGAACTTTACAAATTAACAGGTACTCGTGTTACTGATCTACACAAAGAAAATGTTGATGATTTAGTTTTCAAACTTCCTGGTGAAGAAGGAACTTATAGAAGAATTCCAGAAGTACTAGACTGCTGGTTTGAGTCTGGTTCGATGCCATACGCTCAACTGCATTACCCGTTTGAAAACAAAGCAATGTTTGAACAAGGTTTTCCTGCTGAATTTATTGCCGAAGGTTTAGATCAAACCCGAGGTTGGTTCTATACTTTAACAGTTTTATCGACTGCACTATTTAATAAACCTGCCTTTAAAAATGTTATTGTTAACGGTCTTGTTCTTGCCGGTGACGGAAAGAAAATGAGTAAGCGTTTAAAAAACTATACGCCGCCAGATGTATTAATGGAAAACTACGGTGCCGATGCACTTCGTTTATATCTTATCAACTCTGGATTAGTTAAAGGTGAAGAACAACGCTTCTTAGATGAAGGTGTTAAGGACATGGTAAGAAAAGCCCTTTTACCTTGGCAAAACTCTTTCAAATTTTTCCAGACATATGCGATTGTCGATGGCTGGTCTCCAGTGAAAAACTTCAAAACGTCTGACAATATTGTGGATAGATGGTTATTATCAAATCTTCAAACTTTAAAGAAAAACATTGCAAATGAAATGGAAGCTTATCATTTGTACAATGTAGTTCCAGCACTCTTTACATTCATTGAAGATTTAACAAACTGGTACATTAGATTAAATCGTGCACGTTTTTGGGGCGAAGGCTTAACAGACGATAAGTGTGCTGCCTACTCCACGCTTTATACTGCGCTCAGAGAATTAACTATTTCAATGGCGCCATTTGCACCATTTTTATCTGAATATGTTTTCCAAGAATTAAGAAAACTAAATCCAGCCGAAGCAGAATCAGTACATCTATGTTCTTATCCAATTTCTGATGAAAAATTAATCAATAGTGACCTAGAAGATGCTGTAGGAAGAATGCAACAACTCATTTTACTAGGTCGACAAAAAAGAAATCTAGTAAACATCAAAGTTAAAACTCCATTGAGAAGTTTAACAATTATTCATAAAGATCAAAAACTTCTAGATGAAATCAACAAACTATCTGACTACATCAAAATGGAATTGAACGTAAAAGAAATTAAACTATCAACAAAAGAAGAAGAATTTATCAATTTATTTGCTAAACCAAACTTACCCGTTCTAGGTAAAAAACTAGGCAAAGACATGGGTAAATATAAAGCTTTAATTGAAAAACTATCATCTACACAACTTAACGAATTAGAATCAAAAGGTTCCATTATTTTAGATGGTGTAAGTTTTGACCCATCTGAAATTTTAATTTTTAGAGAAGCAAAACCTGGAACTCAAGCCATGAGCAATCGAATGATCTCTATTGATTTGGATACTACTTTAGATCAGAATTTAATCGACGAAGGCCTAGCTCGCGAGGTGGTCAACAGAATTCAACGCTCACGTAAAGATTTAAATTTCAATGTGGGTGATCGAATTACAATTAGCTACCAAGGTTCACCTGAAATCGAACAAGTAATAGAAAAATTTAAAGACTATATTGGTGGAGAAACTCTGGCGACTTCTTTTAAAAAGGAAACGACAGTACAGGATTTAAAATTCGAAGTTGATGAATTTCATTTAAGTTTAAAACTTACAAAAATGTAAAAAAAAAGGGCCAATTGGCCCTTTTTTTATTTATCTAGAAATACTTCACCATTTTTTTCAATTAAATAACCAGAAATTTCTTTTCCATTTTCTAGCCCCATAGAACAATCTGAGTCTAAAAGTTCAGTTGAAGCAGCAAGCGATTCATCTAATGGACATAATCCATGTGTACGGTAATCTGAAAAATTGATTTGATAATAACAATCTCTAATTCCTTGGTCGATTTTTACGATTCTCAAATCTTTAACCGTTCCAATAAATTGAGCTTCATTTTGTGGACAAGAGTATGCAAATACTGAACTAGAAAATGCTAATAAAACCAATGTTGAAATAAAAGCTTTCATTTCTGTCTCCCTAATACCGTGTTGATATGGCTTTCTTTACCATCGAGCCTCCATAAGTTTCAAGCATTGCTCTGTCAGGATTAGATTATTTACAGACTCAAAGCCACCTAAATAAGGCACAAAAAAATAGCTTTAAATTTTAGTGTTTTTTAGTTTACCAGTAACTATGAGCTGTAATTACATAGAGTTAGGAGGTTGATAACTTTAAATTATCTTAGTAATGAATTAAGGTCAAAAAAAATCATTGGCGACACGGACTTCACCGATAATGACTTTATGTTAACAAGAAAACTATTACTCATTGAAGATTCATCCATTCAGGCCAAACGCTTAATTTTTGAATTAGAAAAATCAGGTTTTGATGTCAATTGGACAAGAACTCTTAGTGAAGCAAAAAAAGCCATTGAAGCCAGTAAAGAAATAGACATCATTCTTTCTGACTTTGAAATTGAAGAAGAGTACTCCTCTACATTCTTTACAATTCATCGAACTTATTTAGAAGAAAAGAATATCCCCTTTGTCATCATGAGTGCTCATGAAGATCCTCATCATTTAGAAATCATTCATGCATGTAGACCTCATGCTTTTCTTAGTAAGCCTGTTTTAAATAGCAAACTGTTATCCACCATTGAAAATATTTTAGGTATTAAAAATGAACGCTGATCGTTTTTTTGAAAACTTGAAAAGAGAATTTTTTGAAACCATGCATGAGCATATCACTCAATGTGAAATAGAATTAATCAATTTCGAACAAAATCACCAAGAGATACATCTTGAGAACTACAAAAAAAAGCTACATTCCATAAAGGGGAATGCTAGTGCGATGGATGAAAAAAATATAAAAAGAGCAACACACCTAATTGAAACTGTTTGCAAAAAACCACAATCTAAATACTTTTTTGATAAAAATTTTAAATATATAGATTTCATTAAAGCTGTCATCAAAAGCCAATTATCAGATGAACAAAAAGAAGCCTACTACAGTGAGTTTTTACGTCAACTCACTCGTAGTGACTCATAAATCCATCATTACAGAATTTAATTCTTGCTCTGACTTTACCTTGAAAACCCTAGCATTTGAATGTTCATTCTTTATCCATTCCTCTAAACTTCCTTCTAACTCTAAAGGCGCTAAAACAAAAATAGTTTTTTCATTTCTACTTTCGTTCACAGAATCTTTAACTAGACTTGCAATTTTTTGCTCTAAGCTCTCGAGACTCAGTTTAATGACTTTAGATGGACGATCCCCTAGCTCCATTAACTTTTTTACGAGAATAAGTTTTTTAATATCTGACTCGGAATAAACGCGTTCACCTTTCTCATCGCGCTCTGGCTTTGGAAAATCGTAACGTCTTTCCCACATTCTGAGTAAAAATTTATTAACTCCAGTTTTCTTTTCTACAATGCTAATTGAAAACATCGTCGACTCCTCATGATTAGAAATTATTTTCTAATCGTAATTTGACACACATTTATTCTTTCACTTAAAAATCCCGCTTCACAATAATGAAAATAGAAACGCCACAACCGAATAAAACGATCATCGAAGCCTAAAGATTTGACGATATCAATTTTTTTCATAAAATGACTGTCCCATTCATTTAAAGTGCGTGCATAATCTTTTCCGAACTCAAATAAGTCTAAAACTTCTAATTGAGCATGGCTGGCCAGTGCTCTTAGATTATTGTTGGACAACAACATTCCTCCGGGGAAAATATACTGCTGAATGAAGTCAGTTCCACGACTATAAGACTCGAAGTATTTGTCTTGAATGGTGATTGCTTGGATAACGGCTTTACCTCCACTCTTTAACGACTGATAAATCACATCAAAATACTGAGACCAGTACTCTTTTCCAACGGCTTCAATCATTTCAATCGAAACCACATGGTCATACCTATTTGTTAAATCACGATAATCGCGAATTTCTACAACCCAAGAATCACTTAAGTTATGTTTAGTTATCAAGTTTTGAACGTAGTCGTACTGCTCTTGGGAAAGAGTCACACAATGCATTTTTACATTTCGAGTTTGAATAGCATACAAGGCAAAGCCTCCCCAACCACACCCAATCTCTAAGATTTCATCTCCGGCTTTGGGATTTACTTGTTGAAGAATTCTTTCATATTTATTGATTTGTGAATCTGTCAGCGTGTCTTCGTCTCGTTGAAATATCCCCGATGAATAGGTCATAGTAGAGTCTAACCACTCTCGATAAAAAGCATTCCCTAAATCATAGTGGGCATGAATATTTTTCTTGGAGTTTTTTCTCGTATTACGTCTAAAGAGATGTTTTATCTTGAAAGCTAAAGTTCCAAGAAAAGTTCCCTTCATCATTTCCACTAATTCTCTTTCATTATAACAAGCTAATAGTATGAGCTGACGATAATCAGAACATTCAATCCAATCATGCTCTATTGCTTCAGCTAATCCAATATCACTGGCCGAAAGAATTCTTGAAATAGCTTTCTCATTTTTTATAGATAGTTTTACATAAGGACCAAACATTTCTCCCTTATATGAAAATGACGTCCCATTGACGACCACCTCGACCTCTCCTACTTTGATTCGAGAAATGAGATTCAAAAAAAGTCGCGTTTTCCATTTGAGTTTTGTACGTGCTGAGCTCATAACTTTTGTATTCATGATGTCACTTCCTTGTTGGGAGGATTTTTAGGTTTAGTAAAAAATGGGACTTTCTTCCACCATAACAATAGCGCTTGCCAATGAATTTTTCCCATAATGACAAAGCTCGCGAATGGAAACTTTATGAAACAGCCCAATAAATTTTGGGTTGTATAAGGAATTTCTTTAGACTTAATAAAAGTAGCGATCTGTTTCTTATTATTTACGATTAAATCAATTCCGACATAATTTTCTTTAAACGTGAATTGATATTCACCTTCAATGCTGAAAAATGGCGACACATGAAAACATTTTTCGAGGTGGAACTCGGAATTATGAGGATTTTCTATGAAGTAGCAATGTTTTTCACCGAAAGTATTGTTCACTTCTGCTAACACTTGCTGTAGCTCGCCCTTATGATATGTCATCCAAAAACAAACAGGATTAAAGCCATAACCGAGAACTCGTGGAAATGTTTGCAAAAGAATTTCATCGAATTTTTTTAACTCAAGAGCATGTTTTTTAGCAAAACTATGAAATTTCTCTTCAAAGCTTTTTGCTGGATCAAAAAGATAATCTTTTAAATGAATTGAAAACAATGAAAACTGATTGAATCCGAAAATGAGCTTCTTTAATTCTTCAACATGATAAATAGAAAACCTTAGTGAAAAAGCTTCATAAGTAAACACATGTTCTACTGGCAAAAATCGTTTATGATAAATTGTATTTCTAAGGATTACCGCTTTTTTCACAACGATCCTTTTTCCTTTTGCCAAGGAGCAAAAGCTCCAAGGGCATTCGCTACATTGATTCCAGAAAGGATGCCATCCTCGTGAAACCCATATCTGGTCCAGGCCCCTGCAAACCACAACCCACCTAGTCCCTGATGAAGGAGTAATTGTTCTTGTGCTTTGGTGCTTTTTTCTGTGAATACTGGATGATGGTAAACAATTTTTTTAATGAGTTTATGATCACTAGGTTCACGAGTTGGATTTAAAGTTACTAAGATTGGCTCATGAAAAGGAAGAGATTGTAGATTATTAATATAATAACTAACCATTACTGCTCTTTCATTAGGTCCAGCGATATCAGTCTCATAATTCCAAGCCGACCATGCTTTTTTATTTTCAGGTAAAAAAGTTTTATCGTAATGAAGATAAGCTACGTTTTCTTGGTAGTCGATCGCACTTAATATTTCTCGATCAGTGTCCGTTGGGTTTTCTATGATTTTAAGTGAAATATCGGTATGAGTGGCCAGGATAACTTCGTCAAATTCCAAAGTCTGATTTTTCGTGACTAGAATCATTTTACCGTCAGCATTTTTTCTCGAAACTTTTAAGACTGGTTCATTCAAGTAAATATGAGCAAGAGATTTTGCCATTCTTTTTACATATTCTCGAGATCCACCTTTAATCGTTTTCCACTGAGGTCTATCTGCAAC
>JAKLJM010000061.1 GCA_023151145.1 Bacteriovoracaceae bacterium
TTTACCATAAATTGGAACCATATCATCAGGGTTATGTTGAACAGAGATTGTGACACTTTCGTGTCTAAATCTTTCTTTGCAAAGCTCTAGAGATTCATTTATGACTTCGTTTAAAAAAAACACTTCCGATGGATCGTTGGTTGAATCCCGCGAAAGATTTTTTAATCCATTAATAATTTTTGAAATTCTAAAAACAGTTTGATCTACTTTTTGCAAATCTTCTTTAAATCGATCGTTATCAATTTCACCACGATCCATCTTTCTTATAATTGAACTGACCTTACTACTAATAATGGCCAGTGGATTGTTAATTTCATGAGCTATTCCTCCGGCCATTTCCCCTAGGGAACTTAAGCGAGAAGATTCAATCATATTGAGTCTTTGATTTTCAATGGTCATTTCCAAATCTTTATACTTAGAAATATCTTCCGCAATTCCGACAAATCCAATAAGTTCTTTTTGATCATCTTCATTGTTGTTATATAAAGGAGAGACTGTTAAGCGCACAGGAAAACGCCGTCCATTTTTAGAGATATACGTCCATTCTGATTGCGAGTTTCCAGACATTAGGCTCTTGAAAATAAAAATACTAAAACCAGGCTCTATTTCTTTGTTATATTCACGCGACAACTCACGGGCCGTTTCAGCGACTTCTGTTGGATCATGAAAAAGGGCCGGAGTCATTTTATTGATGAGTTCTTCTTCGCGATATTCTAAAAGCTTTAAGGCCATACGGTTAACACTTTTAATGACCCCATCCGGAGTCGTCGTGATAACGGAAAAAGGAATATTATCCATGATGACTTTAAGCCAATTTTCTAATTCTTGTTTTTTATACAAGATAATTTTTTGTTCAATTTTAGAACGCATTAATTTACTCAAAACAATTATGTAAAAGGCACTAAGAACAATTGCTAAGAGCCAATTAAATCCCATCAAAAGGCGATCACTCCACGCCCACTTAAGGGCGATTTCAAAAATCCATTCCTTATTGAGAACATTAACTCTCTTTGACAAATGAGTGGCATCTTTAAAATCGGTAATCTCTTTTAAAAGATACTCTCCACCATCGACGACAAAAAGATTAAAATCTTCAATGCTCTGAACTTCTTCTCTTAAATAATCCACAATAAAATCAGCGTAAATAGGCGCGTAAGAAAAACCAATTAATTTCTGATAACGAAGAGCTGCTTCTGGGACATAAGGAGTCGAATAAATGGGATAGTACAAAAGAAAACCAGGAAGTTTTTTTTCTGCTTGAACTAATTGAATAACGTCCGTTAAAGCACTCACTCCTGCTCGCCAGGAGTTTTCCAGAGCTTTTCTACGAATTCGTTCTGATCCCACATCAAGACCGTGGGCCTTTAAATTTCGATTGGTCGGAAAAATTGATTCTATAATATAAAGTTCATTATGGTGAAATTCATCTAATTGTTTAAAAACTAAATGCGGATTTGTTTGTTTTTGGTTTTGAAGATATTTTTTTAAATCAACTCTTGGAACTTTACGAATAAAGCCCATCCCAAAAACACCTTCAAAGTTCTTAAAATATTCCCTGCTTTGTGCATAAATGGCCAATTCATCAAAAGATGGTTCAAAATTTTTTATTCGATAGATACCGGCAATCCCTTGAAGCCCATAGATATAAGAGTTCATTTTAAATTCAAATGCATGAACTAGGGTTTCAAGATTTTTTTGTGATTGATCTCTTAATTGGTTCACTAAGAGCCGATGAAAATAAAGTGAGACCATGAACAGAATACATGGACCAATGGCGAGATAAATTAAATTTTTTAACCTAATTTTATTTTTCGTCAATTTCAAACTTTATTAAATGAGTTTATTACTCATTATAATATGGTTCTTAAGATTATTGTGGGAATTAAGATAACAATAATTAATCCTCAAACAAATCAAATCGATCAACTATTTGAAGATTTGAGAACCTATCCGAACGAAATCAGCGCCGTATAATTTAGCGATATGGTGATCCTGACTCATGCCCATGGATAGCTTTAAATTAAGATGTAATTCTTGATCTAATAGGTGTTTGGTGTCTTGTAAGCTTTTAAAACAACGATGGGCCTCACCTTCAACATCCTCAGTACGTATGGTTGCCATAGTCATTAGACCATAAATCTCAAACGCCTCTTTGGCGCTTCGATCATTTAAAATAAGCTTTATACTTTCACGAAGCTCATCAAGATCCGTGAAGCCACCTTTTTCGTCTTCTAGAGATGTGTTGATTTGAAAAAATAGCTTACAAGGTCTTTGAGAGAGTTCAGCACTTCTTTTGATTAATTCATGGACAAGCTTTAACGAATCGACTGAATGAATGGCAAACAGATGAGGAATTTTAAAAAGTTCTTTTACTTTATTGCTTTGTAAATGACCTATAAAATGCCACTGCACCTTTGACAAATTTTCTTGCTCAAAAAAATGAGCTTTTTCAGCTAAATCTTGAACGCGATTTTCACCAAAATCGATTTGATCAGCATGGTAAGCAAAGACGACCTCTTCAACCGGCGAGTATTTAGTTACAGCAATAAGCTTTGCGGGTAAGACCTCCCGCCTAGCTTTTTCTAATTGTAAGTGAATTTGTTGCGCTCTATTCATTACCATTTTTCGCAGCTGGAGCTTTACGTTTAAATTTAAACTTAGCCTCCACTTCAACGTCATATTTATCTAAAATATCTTCAACCAGCTTAGAGGCATCTACGGTTGAAAGATAATGACGAATTTCTTCACGAATAGATTGTGTGAATTCTTCTTTTGCACCTTTGGCATTTTGGACTAATCCGGTCAGCATGTCTTTTGGAAGAGGGAGATCTTGAAGAATACCTTTAATGGCTTCTTCGCTCATAAATCCAGCCCCCACTCCCACTGAAACAACTTTTTTAATCATTTCAGAGAAGCCACCTTTTTCTTCCGTTTTATTTTCGGATTTGCTCTCTGATTTACTATCTGATTTACTCATCCCAAACTCCCTCTTTCTTTAATGACTTTTAGCGAGAACGAGCACGTTTAAAAAAAGACTCCATCATCACCGGTAAATTCTTGGTAGTAAGTGCATTTAAAACAGCACCAGGAGCAAACATCTTGACGTCAATCTCTAAAGAATAGGTCACTTCAGTTTTTCCATTCCCTAAATCTTTTAAGAGCCAAGAGCCATCATTCTTTTTGAAAATATCGCCAGAGTCTAAATTCCAATTTACTTTCGTTGGGCGTTCCATTTTTGTATTGATGATATATTTAAAAGTCTTTATGACATTTAATGAATATTCAACTTTTGCTTCTTTTTCATTTTGACTTAGAACTTTGATCGACGATACTCCATCGACAAATTCTGGGTATTTAGCAAAATCAACGATGACATCATAAAGTTTATTAATCTCAACGTCGACGATTTCTGTCCTTGAAGCCTGTGCCATAGATTGTTCTCCTAATCCAAAAAAGCATATTGCTATAAAAATATTAACTGTATATTTAGTAACGTGGTTTTGTATCAAAGTGATGTTCCGCTTCAATATGTCTAACTGTTCCCGATGCACTTCTCATGACTATAGAGTGAGTAATGGCACCCCATGGTTTAAATTGAACACCTCGTAGAAAATTTCCACTCGTGACACCAGTTGCACAGAACATTACGTTTCCACGGGCCAACTCATCGATCTTGAAAACTTTAGTGATATCATCAATTCCCATTTTTTTTGCACGCATAATCTCTTCTTCATTACGCGGTTTTAAAATACCTTGGAAATCTCCTCCCATACATCTTAGTGCGGCAGCAGAAATAACACCCTCTGGTGCGCCTCCAATTCCAAATAAAATATCCACTCCAGAATTTGGGTCACAACAAGCAATAGCGGCAGAAACGTCACCGTCACCAATTAATTGAATACGAGCACCGGCATCGCGAATTTCTTGAATAAGATCTTTATGGCGTGGTCGATCGAGAACGATGGCCGTTAAATCGGCCACGCGACATTTTTTAGCATCGGCCAGTCGACGAAGATTTTCTTTGGCCGATTCATTAATATCAATCAAGCCTCTGCCTTCTCTACCACAAGCAATTTTTAACATATAAGTATCTGGAGCATTTAAGAGATTGCCTTTTTCGGCAATGGCCATAACTGAAATTGAATTGTAACCACCAGTCGCACAAACTGTCGTTCCTTCCAATGGATCAAGGGCAATTTCTAATTCTGGACCTCTTCCCGATCCTACTTTTTCACCAATATAAAGCATCGGAGCTTCATCTCTTTCGCCTTCACCAATAACGACCGTAGCATCACATTCAACAGAATCAAGCATCGCTCGCATAGCATCGACGGCAGCTTGATCTGCGGCTTTCTCATCTCCGCGTCCCATCAGACGAGCAGAGGCAATTGCGGCCATTTCAGTTACGCGCACAAATTCTAAGGCGAGGTTACGATTCATAGTTTTCTCCGTTTAGCACAATAATGATTAGACCCGTTTATTATAAACAGGTCTGAGACGTTGTGAAAACCCTGAAACGAGGATTATATTTTCAATTTATATAAGAGAAAATCGCGATCAGCGTGGTGAATATGCATAGGGTTTACGGCCCCTAAAATTCGTTTCCCTAAATGTAGCTTCTCAGAACTCACATTTTCATCCGCTTCAAAAACCACTTCATCTTCAAGCGTTAAAGGAGTTTCTAAGTTACGCTGAGTCAACACGCGCCCAGTTCTCACTCCTTCTCCCTCTGTCCATTCAAGGTAATTTTCCATAAAAAGAATTTGGAAGCGAGAAATTCCCGAAAGCGGCAGTTCCCAAACAAAAATTTCCAAAACACCGTCGGCCTTAAGCCAATATTTTAAATTATTTGGTAATTCAATATCTAAAGGATTTTCATGAATTGGTCTAATATGCGAAACAATATTGTCTAGTGATAAGAAATTCTTTAACTCATCTAGTTCGCGACTATTTTCTTCAAAGCGCAAGCCGTATCGATTCCCATTGATCCATTGAACAATTCCGGCCAATTCAATATCGTCACCGCGCCAATGAAGAGTGCCTTGAACTTTGTTATTCGCTTGGTACGGAGCTTCCCCGTCTTTTAATTCTAATTGCACACCAGACAACGAAATATCTTTGACTTCAAAACTTATGCTATTTTTTTTGTCTTTAAAAATCATTTGCCCAATAGGAAAACGAGGAAACACGCGTTTTTCATGAACCTTTTCTTCACTTTTAATTAAACTCAACTTACGATCCATGACACATCCCTTGTTATAATTTATAACCTGATCAAATTTTCTCAATCACTAACTGATTGCAACTCTATTCATATAGAGTAAAATCTAGTTCGATCCATTGAAAGAAGGAAAAAAAGTGATACCCCCAAAAAGTCATCATCCAAACGAATGGGAAATAGATAACCTACCAAACCGCTTAACTATGTTAAGAGTGGTCATGATCCCTATTATTATCTTTTCACTTTTTTTTACCACTAAAGATGAAAAGCTAAGCCCTGAATTGGTCAATACCCTAAACTGGACAGCTGCTTGGACCTTTGTGGCGGCATCAATTACAGACTTCTTTGATGGCTATATCGCCAGAAGAAGAAATATTGTTACTATTTTTGGCTCTTTTCTTGATCCTATTGCCGATAAATTTTTAGTCATAAGCTCTCTTATTATGCTTTTGGCCCTTGATAGGCTTCATGTCTTGATTGTTTTAGTTTTAGTGCTTCGAGAAATGTACATCACGGCCCTAAGACTTTTGGCCATGGAAAAAGGTCTCAGCGTACCAGTTGGAGCACTTGGGAAATGGAAAACGGCCACTCAAATGGTAGGGATTCCCATGCTGATGGCCCATGCTAATCCTTTTGGCATCCCCATGATTCAAATCGGTCATTGGGCAGTCATTTTGGCCACTGTCTTTTCTCTTTATTCTGCCTTAGAATACTCGATTGGTTTAATCGGTAAAATTCAAAAAATTAGAAAAGAAAAAAAATTAGAAAAAAAATTGCGCAAGGAAGATGGTGAACACCATGACTGATTTAGAAGGAAAAATTATTCTCGTTACTGTTTCTGGCCCAGATTATCCAGGTATAACTACTCGCCTTATGCGTATTATTGCTGATTTTAATGTCGGCATTCGCGACATGGGTCAAGCTGTTACTCATGGACTTCTTTCTTTGAGTTTTGTTTTAGAATTAAATAGTGGTGATCAAAATAATTCCAGCGGTGCCGTTTTAAAAGATTTATTATTTGAAGCCAACAAACTTGGTCTCTCACTAAGTTATAAAGTTGTTGATTCCATTATTAAAAATGAAAATCTTCAAGATGAAAAATTCGTTGTCACTTGCGTAGCTCCAACTCTTATTACTTCAATTTTTGTTGCCGACCTCGCTAAAATTCTGGCCGATCACCAAATCAATATTGAACGAATAGACAAAGTTTCGCCTGATGAATTTTCTTCGTTAGAAATCGTAACGAGTATTCCCGTGAGTCTAAACTGGGATAAATTAAAAGAAGAATTATTAAAAGTCTCTACTCTTCATAAAATTGATGTGGCTTTTTTAAAAGATAATGTCTTTAGAAGAAATAAACGACTAATCGTTTTTGATATGGATTCGACCCTCATCCAGACTGAAGTTATTGATGAGCTGGCAGAATTAGCAGGAGCCGGTGAAGAAGTAAAGGCAGTTACTCATAGGGCGATGAATGGTGAGATAGATTTTGATGAATCTTTGCGCCTAAGAGTTTCCAAATTAAAAGGTTTAAAACAAGAAAAGCTTCAAGAAGTACTAGAACGACTTCCCCTAACTCCTGGTGTTGAAGAATTTATTTCAACCATTAAAGGTTTAGGTTATAAAGTTGCACTAATCTCAGGGGGATTTACTTATTTTTCAGATGCCCTCAAAAAAAGATTAAGCCTAGATTATTCCTTTGCCAATGAACTAGAAATCATCAATGGTGAATTAACTGGCAAAGTAAAAGGAACAATTGTTAATGCTAATCAAAAAGCTATTTTAGTAAAACTGATTGCTCAACAAGAAAATATTTCATTAGAACAAGTCGTGGCGATTGGTGACGGCGCAAATGACCTTCCCATGTTGGCCACCGCAGGTCTTGGCATCGCCTTTCATGCAAAAGACATCGTCAGAAGACAGGCGCAAAATCATATGAGCCACGGACCAATGACTTCTATTCTCTATTTTCTAGGAATACCTGGTCCACGTAATTAAACAAATATTAAAAAAGAACGAGAATAAAAATGTTAAGAGAAGTGCTTCAAAGTAAAATTCATAAAGCCACAGTTACAGATGCCGATTTAAATTACATTGGTTCTATCACCATTGATCAAGATTTATTAGACAGAATCGATCTATGGCCGGGACAAAAAGTCACAGTCGTGTCCAATACCTCAGGACATAGATTAGAAACTTATGTCATTTCAGGACCTAGAAAAAGTGGCATGATATGCGTGAATGGAGCTGCTGCCCATTTAATAAAAAAAGGTGATGAAGTCATTATCTTTAGTTATGGGTTTGTTGATCGCCCACTCGATCCAAAAGTTATCTTGGTCGACGATAAAAACAATTTCCTTCAATACTTATAAATGAACATGAAGGTACAAAGTTTTAAACTTAATCCTCATCATTTTAGTTTTCCTGATTTAAATTTTATCAAAGACGATCCATCTATAACTCGATTAGAAATTATAGATGGATCTTATACAGAAATTCATCCAAGTCTCTTTGACTGTCATCATTTAACCCATCTAGATATCAAGGGGTCTAAGCTAGAAGTATTACCTGCGAAAATCTTTCAGTTAAAAAATTTAACTACATTAAAAATTCATCACGGAGAACTCGAAATTATTGAAGCTCCTTCAAAAATAAATAAAACACTTGAAGTGCTATTTTTGAATAAAAATAAAATTCATGAATTACCAAAAGAATTGAGCTATCTCACTGGACTCAAGCGAATAAACTTTGATCATAACTTAATTTCAGGTTTTGCCGTTGAACTTGGAGCCTTTGAAGAACTTCAACACTTATCGATTGAAATGAATCCTTTAAGTGATGAAGCTCGTTTGACTATTAAAAATTTTTACCAAATTGATCTATAAATTAAATTTTTATACGTGCATTGGCCTTTCTTAGTCTCTCGGTAAGCGTAATGAGAAGTACTCTATACCATTTAGGAAGTTTATCTAAAAGTTCCTCTAGCTTTTCGCCCTTTATAACAACTAATTCGCATTCTGTTATTGCTTTAACTGTCGCGGACCTGGGCTGTTTATCTAAAAAACTCATCTCACCCACTAGTTCGCCAGAATAAATTGTTCCAATCTGTTGCTCGGCATTTCCTTTACGCTTAAAAATCGCCAGCGAGCCTGTGTTTAAATAATACATCACAGACGATTCTTCACCTTCTCTTAAAAGAACATCATCAGGTTGCAAGTGAACTATTTCGTTCGTACGGTGTGACATACAAATCCCTTAAATAAAAAAGCCGATAGATTTTTAATATCTATCGGCTTATTTTTAGGATTCTAAACTTCAGAATTAGTTAAGACTGACAAATTCCAGAGTTCCTTGCTCGGACTCTTCTAATTTATGGCGTCTGATCAAAATTTTTCCTTTCACTGTATCGCCTTCTAAAAGTTTTTTTGAAAGTGGTCTTACAACTTCTCGTTGGAATACGGTTTGTAGTGGTCTCGCACCATATCTTGGATCATAGCCAATTTCACTTAAGTACTTAATCATTTCTTCGTCTAATGAAACGATTATTTCTTTATGCGCTAATCGCTGATTTAAAAGTCTAACTTCTTTAGCGATCAGATCCTTCATGATGCTCATATCAAGATTATTGTATGTTAACACTGCATCTAAACGCCCTAGAACTTCTGGCTTAAAATCTCCTTCAATATCTTTTGAATTGGTAGTCAAAAGAATGATGGTATTTTTAAAATCAATGGTTCTACCTTTATTATCCGTTAAACGTCCATCGTCCAATAATTGCAATAAAATATCAGAGAAGTCTCGATGGGCTTTTTCTATCTCATCAAAAAGAATAACCGCATACGGTTTTCTTCTGACAGCTTCTGTTAACACGCCCCCCTCTTCATAACCGACATAGCCAGCAGGTGCTCCAATCAACTTTGCCACTGAATGTTTTTCAGAAAATTCAGATAAATCAAAACGAATTAAATTATCTGGAGAATCGAATAAAAATTCTGCCAATGCCTTAGCGGTCTCAGTTTTCCCCACACCACTTGGTCCCTTAAGCATAAACGAACCTAGTGGTCTGGTCGGATCAGTAAGACCTGCGTGCGAAGTGATTAAGACTTCAGAAATTTCATGTAATGCTTGGTCTTGTCCAAAGACTTTTG
>JAKLJM010000062.1 GCA_023151145.1 Bacteriovoracaceae bacterium
CATTGACCAGGGTTCCAGTATAATTTCCTGGGGCTGGATGAGTGACCATTCCTTGTGCTTTATTGACGATGACGAGGTGTTCATCTTCAAAAAGAATTTCTAAGGGAATATTTTCAGCTTGTGCTTCCGCTGGCATCGGAGGTGGAAGATGGACTTCAATAACAGTTCCTGCCACCGGCATTTTTTTTAATTCTAATTTCTGCTGGGGATTAGGGGATTCAAGAATGGTGATTTCACCTTTCTCAATTAAGTTTTTCAAAAATGTTCGAGAGAAATCAGTTATAGCGTTGTTTAAAAACTGATCGAGTCTTTTAAAATTATCTCGATCACTTTCAGTTATCGAAAGAATTCGATATTCTGATTGTTCTTCATTGTTTTGATCATCGTTTTCAACATGTGTTTCAGTCATGCCGGCAATTTACTTTGCTCTTTTCATTCTGGCCACATATGAATTTGCCACTTTGTCAGTCGATAATTTTAAACATTTAGCATATTGAAAAACAAAGCCACGAACATAGACTGGGGCGGGAAGTTTAGAGAAGTTTTCATCTTCAATATTCTGAATATGCATTTTAGATACTTTAGTCATATCAGCTAAACGTTCGATATCAACATTTTTATACTCTCTAATTCTCTTCAAGAATTCACCAGAAAATTCTAGGGCATCATTGATTTCTTTTTCTAACATATCATCTACAACATACTCTAAGGCAAAACGTTTTTGATTAACCAGTTTAGCCACTTGTGATGATGGATTAGAAGCACCACCATTTGAGAGGGCAGGACCAGGTCCAAAATTTTCTACGCTACTTAAAGATAAAGATTCTAAGTGTCTTTTGTCAGCTTCGCTTTCTTGAGAATCTGCTGCAGAAGATGGGACATATGTTGATTGTGCATTAGAGTGAAGTGCATTTAAGCTCGCACGTAAGCTAGATGCAGATGTAGAAAGACTAAAGTCACGGTTAAAACCACGTGCTTCGTCGTATCTTTTTCTTTTAACAGGATCAGATAAAATGGAATAGGCTTCATCAATCATTTCAAGAATATTTCGACATTCTTCTTGAGACATTAATGAGTAGAGGGCCAATGAATCATTAGAATAAGCTTGTTTCGCTCTTTGGTAAGAGTGATAAATCTCTTCAGATCTTGCATTCGAAGGGATTTCTAAGATTTCATAATAATTTTTAGCATCGTTCATATGTTCCATCATCCTGAGGTAGTTCTTAATTAATATTTAATAAGCGATGAATAATTCTGTCGAAATTATTCACGAGAGATGAGTTTGGAAATTCCATCAGAAGTGGTTTTCTTTTCTTCACACTCTGCCAGACAGTTGCATCGTAATCCAAGTAACCAACGTAATCTAAATTTATTCCGAAATATTTTTTAGAAATAATTTTCATCGAAAAACCAATGTCAATATCAGCTTGAGTTCTTACTTGATTGATAATGAGTTTTGGATTTAATTTATTAATCTCGGATTTTAATTTCATTCCCATTGTAGGATTAATTTCAATAATACGGTTTACTAAATCAGCTGGAGTTGAATTTTGCGATAACTTAGCATTCATCGCTTGATCAATAAGTGGACCGATTTCTAAAAGTTCTTCCGCCATTTTAAGTTTACGATGGTAAACGGCCTTGATGAAACGATATGAATTTTCAATTGAAGTAGGTTCTGGCAGTGTCGTAATAATTCCTTGATCTGCAGAGATAAAGAAATCAATGGTATTTGATGTCGTTCCGGCACCTAGGTCTAGAATGACATAATCACAATTAAGCTCACCCAATTGTGAGAGTAGTTTTGCTTTGTGCATTTGTTTTAAGTTCGCGATACCTAAATCATCCTGGGCACCAGAGATGATAAACAAATTACTTATAGCTGTTGGAGTGAGGAGCTCTGAAAGATTTCGCACTTTTTTAGATAAATAATCAGAGAGTGTACGATCTGGAATAGGGACACCTAGGCAAGTATGAAGGTTTGCTCCACCAAGATCTAGGTCTATCGCTACTACTTTATGACCCATAAGGGCCAAACAAATAGATAAATTTGCTGTTACGAGACTTTTTCCCACTCCACCTTTACCACCGCCAATTGCCCAGACCTTAGGTTGTCTGGTTGGTGATAAATGCGTTTGAAATTCAGTACTTATGCCGCCAATATCGTCAAAAGTCGTCAAGCTGCCATCCTTGTCATCAAACCCTCCTCAATGAGGGCCAAAGTTATTATATGAAGAAAAATCAAGATTGTAAGGGGTAAACTTACTAATTAGTTGATTTAATTGAGTGCAAAAAGGCTGTAATTAATGCACGACGGTTTACAGGAACGGGGTTGTTTATTAATCTAACCATGTATCAGCCACTTGGCATGAATACCCGACTTGGTCGGTATAGTAACTTATCCAAGGATACTGAATGTTCTCTTCATTAATTCATCAAGTGAGAATTACTTCACCATTTCGTATGAGAAATGATCTTCACTTGGTAAGAAAAGCTTGGCACATGGCAACAGGTCTTTTAGGTTTAGCAGTTTATTATAATAGCTCTCTTTCAATCGAAACAATCGCAGTCGCTCTTCTGGTTTTATCTCTCGCAGCCTTCCTCGTAGAATTTGTTCGTTTACGTAACGAAAATATAAATATGGTCTTAATGTCCGTAATGAAACCTTTTATGAGAGAGTCTGAAAAGACATCGGTTTCTGGTTTACCATTTTATGCTCTAGGCAGTGGACTAACCTTACTTATTTTTCCTGAGAAAATTGCGATTTTATCAGTCTTGTTTCTCATCTTTGCAGATCCTATCGCTTCGGTATTTGGGATTCTTTACGGCAAAGATAAAATTCTTCCTAATAAATCCCTTCAAGGAACATTGGCAGCATTTACTGTTTGTTATTTGATCGCCATGGTTTACGGGATGAGATTTTCTAATCCTAATATGAATCTTCTTTGTTTCTCATTACTGGCTGGGATGATTGGTTCTATTTCAGAATTATGCTCACGTTATGTAGATGATAACTTATCTATTCCAGTTATTTCTGGAACAGGTCTTTATCTGGTTAATCATTATTGGATTCACGTTTTTTAAAATAAGCTGGGCCGACAATGTCGGCCCTTTTTGTTTTTGCTCTTAATTTTTCATCCCAGAAGCTTTATCCATTCGTTCAAATTCTTTCATCGCCATTGAAGTCATCAGATCCTCTTTTTCAAAAGGTGATTTAATTAAGGTGTCTAATAATTGAAACCTTTCTTGTAGAGAAGTGCTTTCAAGAATAATTTGTTTAATCTCACTGTCTTTTATCAGTAAAAGCGCCAAATGATCTAAAAGTTTATGAGGAGTGTTTAGTTCACTGAGAAAATCCTGACGATCTTTAACAGAAGAGACATGCTGAATTAACCATTCGTTTAAGATGTGATGAAACTTTTCTAAGCGTGCGAAATTTTCTATTGCTCCTGTTTCGTGATCAAGATAAGGAGTTGCATGAAAAACCGGAAAAGGAATTTGTTGTACGATTTTTTCTAAGTAAACTCGTTTTATTCCTCGAAGCATAACCTTTAGTGAGCCATCTTTTTTCTCTTCAATACTAATTATTTTTCCCATGGTCGCAACGGGTTTTGAATTTGATCCTTGAAACCACAAAGCGAGAGCGAGATCTTCCTCGTAGCAAGATGTGACTAGGTTTCGAGAAGGAGTATCGCTAATGATTAAGGGAATAATTGTGTTTGGAAAAAACACATTATCAAAAAGATATAGAGTAGGTAGGATGTAATAAGCCATGAGTTATTCTAACCGAATGTCTCATTAGACAGTTTTGTTGCTTTAATCTAATATGATATTACCTAGTTAGATTAAAGCTTAAGTCTTAAAAGTGACAATTATTTGAGCTTTAAAAGGACATTGAAATGATTGAATTAAAACCGTTTTTATCAGAGAGAGTTTGGGGAGGAGATGAACTGAAGAGATTAAAAAAAATCTCGACGGAACAATTTCCCACACCACTTGGTGAAACATGGGAGATTTCCACGCATATAGAAGGTGAAAGTCGAGTTTGTTTAGATAATGATACTCAAACTCTCAAGCAATATTTAAAAAAAGAATTATCATATTTAGTAAAGTTTATTTCTTGTGAGGATAATCTTTCGGTTCAAGTTCATCCTCATGATGAATACGCTAGGATGCACGAAAACTCTAAGGGAAAAACGGAGTGTTGGATTATTCTGGACGTAAAAGACAATGGTGGGATCTATCTTGGGTTTAAGCCTGGAATAACCAAAGAAATATTTCAAGAAAAAGTTCTTCATAATCAAGATGTGTCAGAGTGTTTGAATTTTTATCCAGTAAGACCAGGAGATTTTTTTTATGTTCCAGCGGGAAGTGTCCATGCACTAGCTAAAGGAGTGACGCTGGTTGAAGTTCAACAGTCATCGGGTGTCACTTATCGAGTTTGGGATTGGAATAGACTAGGCTTAGATGGAAAACCACGAGAGTTACACGTGAAAAAATCTTTTGATGTTTTAAATTTTAATGCTGATAAAAATAATTTAAATGCCTTTCGTTTTCAGCCTGACGTTTTTTCGACGATTGAACAAAACGTATTGGCCGAGCATGAAGATTTTCAATTGAAGATTATCAATATGAAAAAAAATGATAAAAAAAGCATCACAGTAGATCCTGCAAAAACAACTTCAATCGTCTTCTTAAATGGAGAGTTTAGGAATAACAATCAAACGGTTCGTGGGTATTCGTCTTATTTACTTTCAGGTTCTGTTCTTGATGTTGAATGTGTAGAGTCAGGTTCATTTCTTCTGGTCAAATAAAAGGAAAATTAAAAAGGGCCAAAATACCTTTGGGGTAGCATTAAGGCCCATGGTTTCCTCGGGGGGAGAGGATGACTATATTAATTTACAATTAAGTGGATAAGTAACTTCATGACCAGTCGGAGCTTTAATTACAATATAATCTTCAACTTCTGAAAAGTTTTTTACATCTTTAATGAAGATTGTGTGTTTTTGATTTTCAAAACTCACAGTTTTTGAAAAACCAGGTCCTGATTTTTTAGTTCTGGTTGCCAGTGATGCTAGTTTACGAGTAAATTTCTCGTCGCCTTCTTGATAGAAAGTAACGTCGCTATCATTAATGGCCATTACTTTATTCATTCTTGGAGTATGGCAAACTAAGTTTGCAAAAGAAGAAAAAGAAAAAAGTACTGATAAAAATAATATTGATGCTTTCATAAAATCACCTCATCTGCTGTTATTTAAAGCAAGTGCTGTGCCAAGAGCTAATTTTTGTGAAGACAATAAGTTAAATGTGCTCAAACTTAAAATCGTTCAAGAAATAGTGAAAAAAAACTATACCCTGTCTATTTATTAAACAATCTACTGCCTTTAAAAATTGCCATTCTTATAAAGAAAAACTTCAGATTAAAAAGCTCAAGTATTGATTATGTTGTACCGATAGGTAAAAAGAGTTTAACCCAGGTTAAAGTACACATTATGATTGGTGATTTATTAAAAGACATTGCGAAGGTTGCGGGAGTAAAAGGATTACTAATCCTTTTATCTGGTGTTGCGACTACCTATGTAACATATGAAGCTGTTAAAGAAAGTCCTAATGAGGTTATAGAAGAAGAAGTCGTGGCAGATGAGCAGGCTCCTGAATCAAATAATTTTAGAAAAATCGCCTCACAAGCTAAATCGCTATTTGCTCCATCTAAATCGAATAAACAATCAGAAGTTAAAGTAACTCAATATGATAAAGAAAAATTTGTAGAGTCTGGTGTAGAGCCAGATACAAATGATTTTTCTTCGTTTAAAAAAGAAGAAGAACCAGCCACTCCACTAAGTTTTAGTACGGCCGGAAACTTTGTCTCCGCCTCATCAGGTGGATTGGGCGATTTTGGCTTTAGTGATTCTGGTGGTGGAAGTAGTAGTGGATCTAAGTCTTCTTCAGGATCTGGTTCTAGTTCATCAACTGGAGACTCTAGTGTGGTTAGTTCTGTAGGAACTACACCTGTGGCAGAATCGGATTCAGATAATGAAACGACAACTGACTCAACATCATCTAAGGGGGGAGGAAGTACTGCCCCTGCAGCAACGGTAACGAATACATGTGCTCCTAGTATATTAGGAGGAAGTTTCGGAAATCCGATTGGTGTGACAATAACTTGCGATTTACCTTCTACTGTAAAATATTGTTTGTCTGATAATGGAACTTGTTGTGATCCTGAAACATCGGGAACTAATTATTCTACTTCAGTTGTCATTGGACCAAAAAGTGCAAACTATTGTTTAAGTTTTGTCGGGGAAAATGCTACAACCGGAACAACTACAGTTAGTGAATACAACTATCAAATCAATTCTACATTTCCGAATCTAACTGTTACATATGATAAAACTTATTATCAATCAACAGAACTAAACGCTGTTACCTTGGCCCACTCTACTAATTTTGGATCAAGTAACTTTTCAATGCATCAGTTAAATTTAAAATCAAATAACCCAGGTCCTGCTGGTCTTGATTATGATTGTGATGAAATCATGACTAATTATTCAAGTCTATCGGCCCCAAGTGTGGTTGAAGTTTTATTAGATTTTGATATCGCGGGATTATCTGCTGCCTCTCAAGTTGAAATTCCATTGGCCCTTGGGCAAATGGATTATGGTGATAATTACATTACAACTTTTGTCGTGAATAATAATTTTGTGGCCCCTGTTAGATCTTGTGCTACCACTCGAGTGATCTTAGAAGACTTTGAATATTTTCAAGCTGATGTTTCGCACGGAGAGTCTGGGACTAATTCAGTCAGAGAATTTGAGGGTGGTTTTCTAACATATGGATTCTTTGAAGCGGATGCCGACGTTTATCGTGGTCCTGCAGGGGTGAGTGTTTCCAGTAACACCGACGAGTCACTTCAGTCAGGAATGTTTGGGATCTTTTATTAATCATCAGCCTTAATTTTATGCCAATGAAGATAGGGATGAAATTCTTTATCAATAGCTTTTTCAAGCTCTTATTATAGGTAAATTCATCCAGCTCATGACTATTGATTTCTCATGATAAAATCAAAGGGAATGGTCTCTGTTTTTCAGAGGGAAATGAGTGCTAAAAGGTTTTCTATTTTTGAGTCTATTTTTAAGCTTTACTAATTTGTTTGCCGCAAATTCGTTGAGCTATTCAGGACGTCTGGTCCTTGCGAGTGGGGCACCTGTAACGGGGCCTGTAAATCTTCGCGCGGAATTAGTTTACACCAATGCAACATCTACAATACTTTGTTTTCAAAATTTATCTAGTGTGGCACTCACTAAAGGTGTGTTTCATTTAAAATTAGATTTTGACTGTACTCCAAGTACATTGTCGCAGGTTTTGCAAAATATTCCGGCTACACATGCGGTTGCTATTAGAATTATCGACCAATCAAATGCCAAGACTTATCCCTTACAAGCATTACATGCCATTCCTCTTTCTTTATTGGCGGAACAACTTCCACAAATGGGAGCGAGTGCTGGCCAAGCATTAGCGTGGGATGGATCGAAGTGGGCACCGACGTCGTTTGGGACTGGAAACGGAACAGTGATGAGTGTGACAGCCGGCGCAGGTTTAAGTGGTGGCACTATTACAACCACAGGAACAATTAGTATTGCCGCTGGTGGTGTCGGGACAACTGAGCTTGCAAATAATTCTGTGACCGCAGCAAAAATTAATGCCGGAGAAATTACGTCATCACATATTTCAGCGACAGCAAATATTCCATATTCAAAATTAAGTATTGGAGCGGGAGAAATTCCGCAAGATCGAATTAACGGCTTAGCAGGATCTATGTCTGCACTAATTGAAGATGTGATCGCTGATGCGGTTACTGGAAAAGCACCTTCGCAAAATGCGGTTTATGATGCTTTAGGATTAAAAGCAGATCGAAGTAATGTCGCCCAAAATATTACCGCCGCTTCAGTGGTGGGCTTAATTGCACCAACTGTCGGATCAGCGGCAGCGAATAGAGATTATGTCGATAATAGTTCTGCAACGGTTGATACGCGAATCACTAATGAGGTATCAACACTCAATACTTCTATTGGAAATAAATACGATAAAGCTGGTGGCGTGATCACAGGGGATGTGACTTTAAATACTCAGCTTCTTTTAAAAGGTGGGGCAAATTTTGTTACTGTAAAAGCTAACGCAGGAACAGCGAATTATGTAATGACTCTTCCTACATCGGCCGGAATAAATGGTTATGTGTTACAAACTGATGGGGCAGGAGTATTAAGTTGGGTGAATCCAAGTTCAGTATCAACAGGAACTGGAACAGTTAATTCTGCTTCAATCACCGATGGATCGATCGTTGATGCAGATATCAATGCAAGTGCAAATATCGCGCAATCAAAAATTTCTGGACTAACAACTAGCTTATCTGGAAAAGAAAATACCATCACCGCAGGAACAACCGCACAGTATTATCGTGGAGACAAATCTTGGCAGACGTTAAATACTCTAGCAGTTCCCGAAAATACTAATCTTTATTTTACTGAGCAAAGAGTTCGTGATTCATTGTTGACTGGTATCAATACGACAACTTCTGGGGCGATAAGCGGAACAGATTCAGTGTTAAGTGGATTAGGGAAAACACAAAAACAATTAAATGATATCTCTTCAGGAACAACTGCAAATCAGTGGACAGAAAATCTTGGTAACGTATATCGAAACTCTGGAAATGTTGGTGTTGGAGTAATTAATCCTATTTATAAATTAGATGTTGCAGGAGATGTGAATGTTACGGGGAATTTTAAAGTAAATGGAGCAAATATTTCATCAGGTTTACCTGGTGGTGCTGATACTCAGGTTCAATTTAATACTGCTGGTACTTTTGCTGGAGATTCAAATTTAATTTACGATAATACAAATAAAAGATTGAGCATTGGACCTCAAGGTGCAAAAGATCGTTTATCTATAAGTCATAACAATGGCTCAGGTGGAGATTTAGTCAATTTATACACTCCAACTTCGAGCTCTGCTTTAATTGAATTTCAAAATACTTCGGGCTCTTATCGAGCAGGTGTAAATGGTTCAGTTTTTCAAATTACAAATCAATGGCCTTTGACTCCTGATTTCGTTGTCGCCAACGGTAATGTGGGAATTGGAACAAGTACTCCGACTCAAAAACTTGATGTGGTAGGAAATTTAAATGCTACACAGGTTTGTATAGCCGGGGACTGTAAGAGCGCATGGCCGACAGGTGTCAGTGCAGGTTCAATAACAACAACAGAAATTTTAGATGGCACGATTGCTACCGC
>JAKLJM010000063.1 GCA_023151145.1 Bacteriovoracaceae bacterium
ATACTTTCGTTTAACCTCGATAGGAATATGATTGCCTGCCTCTCCAAGGATTTGAATACATGCCAGTGATGCCAAAACCGCAGCACGATCACTTTTAAAAAGTTCAACGTTTGAATGCTTAACAATAGCACTAGCTTCATCAATGGCTTTAATCATGTCATTTATTCGAATAATCCACGACCTAGGCGACACGCAAAGCCTCGCGCATAATTTGATCCTTTAACAAAGGATGTAGCTTTGTTCCAATATCCACCCGAGCATTAAGTTTTTTTGTTAAAAATTGCTCAAGATCATAAAGAGTAAAAAATGAAGCTGAAAATTGAGGTTCAAAAATTACTAAAAGATCAATATCACTTTTTTCTGTTGCCTCACCACGAACGACTGACCCAAAAAGATAAATTTCTTTAATACCAAATTTCTGCCGAAGTTCTATCTCGTTTTTTTTAATTATTTCTTCAACCATCTTTGCGTTATATTTCATATCTGAACTCCTAAGTTTTTATATTCCTCAAAGGCGACCTTTTCAAGAAGTTCTGAACTTGTTACAAATCCCTTATGTTTATCTTTTACTGAATCTAAGAACCCTGGGTGTTGTCCCAAATACTCTTTAAAACTAGCCACAAGTTTCATTTCCACTGATCTTTTTTGATTCTCTTCAGCTTGTCGAATACGTTCTAGTTCTAGTTCTAGTTCTTCCTGCAAAGATTCTGAGTACTTTTGGCTAATATACTCTCTGCCTGTTCCAAGAACTCCAAAAAGAATATTAGCTATATTACCTGTTTTACCATGTTCAATGTCGAAACTTAAAGCTGTTAAACTATTATCAACAATTTCTTTAGTCGTTTTTCCTGAGGTAATAAGATTTTGAAGGTTAACAACAGAAATACCAAATCGACGTAAATTTTCAGGAAGCTCTATAGTATTAGTATTTATATTTAAATTATTACTACTACTACTATAGGAGGGCTCTGCTAACGTATACGCTAACGCTTTAGGAGACGCATTGCTAACGGTTTGCTCACGCTCTGCTAACGCTTTCTCTGACGAAAGGTGTATTCTTATGATCTGAAATACCTCTTTATCTAGGGAAAATTTGCGCCATCCAGAACGCCCTAAATGTACTTGAGTTACCTTAATGAGGCATTTTTCTTCTTGGAGCCTAAATATAAGATTTCTCAAGCGAACTGAACTTACGTCGAGCGATTTTAAGAGCTCTTCCGTGGTTACAATTTGAGTTTCAAGAGAGCCTACTGATTCGCACTTTTGAAAAATAAAAAAGAGCAATTTTTTTTCTTTTCCAATTAAGCCCAAAACATCACTTTCCGCTAACGGTTTGCTAACGGACTGCTCACGAGTAGCTAACGCTTTAGGAGACGCATTGCTAACGGTTTCTTTTTTAAATCCACTTTCCGCTAACGGTTTGCTAACGGACTGCTCACGAGTAGCTAACGCTTTAGGAGACGCATTGCTAACGGTTTGCTCACGTTCTGCTAACGGTTTTAACTCCGATGAACTAGCACTTGCCACACGGTTATCTAAAGACTTGTTGCCATTTTGACTCAACTTTGGCTCATGAAGTACTGTCTCTCTGTTATCCGGTTGTTTCTCAATTGTTGAATTTCCAGCTAATGATTTAGTTGCATTGTCAAAAAAAGACTGAGGAGCAAATGCTATAGGCTGAGAGGAGTTTTCCTCATCTTCCATAAGACGTAAAAAATCGGCAGAAGAAATTTTCTTTTTCGACACTAGATCATCCTAGAAATGTTTTTAGTTAAGTTCTTATAACCCTCAGCTGCTCTGGATTCTGCAAATTCATAAATAATCTGCTTTTTAACCTGTGCTTTTTTAATTGTTGAATCAATACCGATAGGTTCAAATACTTGGCATTTACTACTAAACTTAGTCTTAATTGCCTCATAAGCCTGTTGGGATACCGTTGTTCTTTTGTCGAACATAGTAGGTACAATTCCAAGAATTGTCGGACTTTTTTCATAAAAATCTTCGATGATCTTTTTTTGTTCAAATAGATAATTAATATTTGAAATAGCGAATGCATCCATAGTAGCTGGAATTAGCCAGTAATCTGCAAATGTCATGAAATTCAAAAGCACGAGGTTCATAGCAGGACTACTGTCTATAATACAGTAATCATACTGAATATTTTGTTTTTTAAAGCGACCCTTAAGTGTTTCTTCTCTGCGGTGAAATGCCGCCATTCGTATATCTGCCTCTGAAAGTTTGCGAGAGGAAATCATAACGTCGATATGACTATCTCCTACTGGGATTTTTTGAATAGCATCTTCAAAAGGAGTGTCTTCAACTAAGAATGAAGAAAAATCTTTATCGCTATTTTGAAGCTTTAAACCGAAGTAAGTCTTAATGCTTCCTTGTGGATCTCCATCGATTAGCAAAATCTTAGTTTCGGGTTTCAGCAACTTTAAGCCCGTAGCTACGGCTACAGCTGTCGAAGATTTTGCAACGCCGCCCTTAATATTAGTAACAAGAAGTGTTTTCACGAGAATCTCCTTTGGTCTAAATAAATTAGATATGAGCAATGGAGATGGATCAATAAAATTTTTAATAAGCTATGCGTTATTTTTTATCGTTAAATTCCTATAAAGTGTTCCTTTTGAAATCCCAAGTGTTTTACAAATCTCAGAGACGGGAATATGAGAGCGGTGTAAGGCTCGAGCCTGTTCTATTTTGTTTGTGTCCATCAATCTTGGCCGTCCACCTTTTCTACCTCTTTCAGCAGCAGCCTTGAGACCAGCAATAGTTCTTTCTTTTATAAGTTCTCGCTCAAATTCTGCTAACGAGCCAAATATATGTAAGAAGAGTTTTCCGCTGGCGGTAGTGGTGTCAATATTTTCCTGAAGTGATTTAAAACCAACACTTCGGTCGTTAAGTATCTGCACAAGCTCTATTAAATGCTTAAGACTGCGACCAAGGCGATCAAGCTTCCAAACAACAACAGTATCTCCAGGGCGAATGTATTTTAAAAGTTTATTCAAACCTTCGCGCTCAGATTTTGAACCGCTGATGGTATCCTCAAAGACCTCGTTACAGCCACTTTTTAAAAGAGCATCTTTTTGTAAGTCCAAGTTCTGATCCACAGTTGAAATTCTTGCATATCCTATAAGCATAATAAAACCTTCCAATGTATATAATAAAAGAGTTCCAAAAACGGTTATAGATGTCCATTTTAAAAATAACAGCAAACGGTAGTTTTAAGACGGGTTTTGAGACCAAAAGTTACTCGTAACATAAAACTTTTATGTTACGAGTAACTAAGAAGTAAAAAGTTTTATAAACGTGCGTTTTTGAGGAGGCTAAAAAAATCCACTTATTGGTAAGTGGAGATGGGACTTTTCAAGTTGTAAGCCCTCTGAATTCACTTTCTCTAAAAATAAACTTATCCAAAATATAAATGTTGATGGTGAAATTCAAACTTTCGTGTATAATGAAGTAAAATATGATGTTATAAATTCCAACGTGACCGTAGATTTGGGAAAAAAACATTCTTTTAGTAAAACGCCAGATTCAAAAAAATTAACATTTAAAATAATTGATGATAATCATTTAATTTTAAATAGAAAAGTAAAATCAAGTAACGATTTTTATCGATGTCCTTAACCAGTCTATAATAATATAACTTTTCATATGCTGCAGACTATGAATATTGAACTGACACATTTCAGTTGGGCCTGAGGAGCCCCACCAAGACTTGGGGCAAGCTTGATTTCGTAATAACCTCATCTTCTTGACAAATCAGGAAGGCAAATAGAAATTAAACAGGTATCTGTTTAATTGCATTTTTAATCAACTGCAGCTGTTCGCTGGCGTAAAATATGAAGGAGCAAAGAAATATGCACTATGTTTTAGACTTGCATGAATTAGTGGATGAGAACGACGAACCTTATAGCTATTTTCAATTTGATCCTATTGATCCCGAACTCGGCGAGTGGCCATGGTTTGATGGAGAGAGATTTAAGTCATTTCCCTCTGAAGTTTTACAGTTAAAATTCGATCCGGATGATGAATTCGCAGGCGGTATCCCAGATTACCAGGCTTCCCCGATTCCTCTCGTGAGTGCTCGCCTTCGTAAAGCGCTCGATCGCTGCGGCATAACGAACATCGAGTACTATGAGACCAAAATTGAAGGTGCTGAGGTATTTGAGGATTTTCCAGTGTTTTTCGCGATCAACGTCATCGGCGCAGTTAATGCCGATGCAAATGCTTCTAAAATGACTCCGACTCTGGGTACCACTCGGATGGCGGCAAGTATCGACAAACTGGTCCTGCCCAAGGAGGCCTCGAGAGAGAAGATCTTCCGACTAGTCGAACATGGCGTTACTCTAATTGTAGACGATACGGTACGCCGTTCCTGTGAGGCCGCAGAAATTGATACGCTTCGATTTATTCCCACTGATAAATGGAAATCTTAAGTAATGTTGTCTGAGCAGTGTAAAAGTTGATGCACAGGATTCTAGTTTGAGAACTCAGAAGTGTTTCTGGTTTTCAGATAGCAAAGCATATTCTTCGTGAGGCTTTGAGTTTTGTTACGCTCGACATTCGACTAAACAGTAAACATTATTCAAATTTTTTTTGTGATTAAAGAAGTTTCATAGAGGCTAAGGAAGATAAAAGCCTAGTTGGAGTAAAAATCAAAGTATCTAGTCATCAGCTTAGATCTTTTTATCAGATAAGTTGACTTATGTTACCCTCATTTCTGGCGTCAGCTTCTCTCTAGATGTATTGATTGTGGACCTTGAGACTTGGCAATAATTTTTTTGCCATCTGTTTTGCTCTTTTTTTGTTTGCACTGTCTTGTTGGGTTTTCACACAAGAATTATATCCCTATCAACTCGAAATAGTAATACACGACTGGATCATGGTCATAGAGTTGATTAAAAAGGTCGCCTTTTTAGGGTCCCTGTAAAAATCAAGCCTTCAAATGAAAAATGGCTCTGCCCATAAACGGCAGAGCCATTTTTGTTTTCAGATCCTTGCAACCAAGTGTCACTGTTCACCTCAGTTTGAGGGAGCATTTTTCATCTTTGCAAATCGCGCTGAACTTCTCTTTCGGCGGGCCCCTGTACTCCACGCACTGGATGAGAGGACGAATCTTTTGATTCCTTTCGTGGTTTTGCTTGAGAAATTTCTTATTGATCGCAAGGGGGCTATAGCATGGCTCCTCGTCCACTGTGCATTCCGAGGAAATACTGCAGTCTGACCAATCTTCGGTCGCAAATGAAAATGGCTGAATGAATAAGAACAAAACGAAAACTGGAATCGTCATAGAGTAGAATTACCTCTGACCTTTCAACTTAGTCAAAGGTAAAACCCTCACAGATCCGTACATGCGAATTTCCCGCATACGGCTCTTCAAAATTTGTTTTAGCTTATTAAATGACACCAAAGCATCTCCCTAATTGTTTCCATCTGATTTTATCAGGTCGCTCCATGAGTGGAAAATTCTTAACTCGCTGAGGCTAGGGCGGACAAAAGCCTAGTTGAAGTAAAAATCAAAGTATCTAGTCATCAGCTTAGATCTTTTTATCAGATAAGTTGACTTATGTTACCCTCATTTCTGGCGTCAGCTTCTCTCTACTGGTAAAATAAACACCTGTTTTCGCTCTAAAATTACTGAAAATTACTGATTTTACTGAATTTTGACGTAGCTATGCCTTTTAGTGATAACAAAATCACCAAAAATCATCTTTTGAAGGCTCTTGAGAGTACTCATCTACTGTAGGTGGACCTCTCCAGTCTATAGCTTCCATCGCAACAAACACACTCACCTCATTTAAACTCTTTAAAATGGCTCGAATAACAACCTTATCTTTAATGACAGCTATCTGCTCTAGACGACCTTGGCACTTGGGGCATATAGTGACATCAATTTTAAACACTCTTTTTAGCATCTCGGACCAACGCATACGTTCACGTTTTATTTTTTTATCCAGTAATAAATCACTTGTAGAGACGGCTTCCTCCATAGAAGGCTTATCTGGCTTTGGTTTTGTGACTATCTTTTTTCTATCTTTAAAATTAGGGGCAAAAACTCCAAAGTACCTCACCATGTTAACCTTGGCTGGAGGAATTAAGGCAACAAGTCTTGCAATAAAATCTAAATGCGAAAAACCAACTTCCTTAGTTCCATCTCGCCAGGGAGTTTTTAATCTATACACTAAAGAATTTGGAAAACTCTCCATTAACCTTTCCGTAGCTACGGGGCCTCTTGCCATGTAGCGAATTAGTTTTTCTAATTTCTTACGGTCGTTTTTTACAATTAATACTCTGGCATTTAAACTAAAACCCTCGACATTCACTGAATAAGGATCATTGTCTTCAGGATCTACTTCAATTTTATGAATCCCATACCTGCGAAGAGCATTTCCCGCTCGTTCTCCAAAACCTGCTTTTTGCCCAATGGACATTTTAGAAATATCTCCCAATAAAGACTCATTAAATTCACTTTGATTTTGTTCATTTTCATCAACTCCTAGATTTTCAACGAGTTTAATGACTTTACTTTGAATTTTTGTGGTTAATAAAAAAAGCTCTTCCTTAGTAGGTGGATGTAATTGAAAAAACTTATACTCTTCTTCCAACTTATAAAAAACACCATCTGCAAATAAGGAGTGAAAATGTACATTTAAATTTAATGCTGAACCAAATCTCTGAATAAAAGTTACAGAACCTAATTTTGAGTTTCTAATTCCATATCTTTTAGCTTTCTTTTTTTGATAAGAATTTATTGTTTGAATAAATATTGAGAGAATCTTATTGGTTAAGTTTGGATTATAAGCCATTAAAAATCGAAGTTTATACGGAAATGAAATCACCCACTGCCTATACGCTACTTTAGGTAATACTTGATCCACTAAATGAGCTGCCTCATCATTCATTCTTCTAGCACAACAACTAGGACAAAAGCCTCTGCGCTTGCAGCTAAAAGCCACCACTCCAGAGTGCCGACAATGATGACAATAAGTTCTAACTATACCAAACTCTGGAATACCACATTTTAAATAATCCTCAAATTCGTCTCTAATAAAATGAGGAATGCTTTTTCCTAATCGTGATTGTTCTTTTAAAAACAACGACCAATAGGTTTGCACTGTCCGATATAAAAGGTTTTTTTCCGGCCGATGACGTGTATAGGGATTTGTAAAAGCATTAGGAGCTACAGCAGCCATTTATATAAATGGCTGCAATTCCTAAGCTCTATAAAATATCACTATCTAGTACTCCGCTTGACTTTTTAGCCTCCGAAGGTCGTGGGATATCCACTGAGAACTCAAGCCTTGCTTTTAACTCCCGATTCTCAGCTAGTAGCGTTGTTCTATCTTTTTCTAAATTAGCAACTTTTGTTTTTAAATCAGCTACACTATTAGCTATTATCACATCTAACTTCTCTTCTTTTTCATCAAGTCGTTTTCTTTTATAGCCAGTTCGTTCTTCCACAATCTTTTCAATATAAGAAGATATTTTTTCTTTATCGTTTCTTGATAGCCACCAATAAAATAAAGGTCCTCCTAAAAATAAACACCATAAAGCTATCCAACCCATCTCCTGACGATCATAAATCACACCCTCATTAGCTTTTTTTCTTAAAGACTCAAAAGGAGCATCTTTATATAAATTAGATCTTTCTTCGTTAAATATTTTATTGGCTTCAGGCCAATCAAGATAATATTGCCCAGTTAAATTTCCTTTTTTATCAACAACAACTGACCTCACAGAACCAGAAAAAAACACTACCATCACTAAAAATATTAACACCGCGTAACTTACTACAAGACTACGATAATGAACTAAATCTGACTTGTCTTCTCCTATTTCTGTCATCATCCAAAGTACAAAACCCACTACTAACGACCCTGTAACAAGCGGCAATACATAAAATATAAAATAAGGCCAAAACAAAATTAATCCGTAAAATACCCCAGCAACAGCCAGTCCTCCTATAATAACAAATAATAAAAAATTCTCAGCATGGTCATTTTGAGTACTCATAACTACACCTTCTCTGCCACGCCCCGTGGCCATAGTTTTGATAAAAAGTGACTATAAGATTCAATAACAAATCCCTCTGATTTGCCAGCAATGGACTTTAAATCATTATAAATCCTATCCGTAAAGCCCACCCAAAACACCCTATGAATTAAAGGCTTATGAATCCCCATCACACTCAAAAATCCATCTCTCTTTTCTTCATACCTACTTTTTTTCCGCGGAGTGGTTTCAATTTCAAAAGCAATTCTTTCCCCTTTTGAGGAAATAAAAATCCCATCTGGCACAAGTTCTGATGGCAATTCATGCCAAGAAAACTCACTCTCAAAACCTTGTGCGCGTATCTTTCTCTCTGGCAACCAGCGAATAATCTTTCCTGTGCGCTCTATTGCGATCCGACAATCATTTACCTTCGTATCATGATCATAGTTCCTAAAATCAATCTGATTAATGACTTTAAGATCCGCTAAATGGGATCTTCTAGATCTTAAAATTTGTACCGCCTTGTTTGTAACTAAGTACAAACTCTTAGCTTCTGAGAAAACTTTTTCTGATTTTAAAAAACCATTTCGCTTTAAAATTTGAAGCCTCTGACGGGTTACAAAAAGACCCTTTGGCAAAGGATCAGAAATACTTTCCCGGCAATCAAAAAAGCGAAAATAAATCTGCTCTAATGAAGCAAATTTTTGCTCTAAAATAAACCCAAAGATATCCAAATCCCGATCCGTCAGTCTAAAATTTTTAACATCTGTTTTTTTTAAAACTGATTTTAATTCGCTATTTAAATTATTATCATTTACTTCTAAACTGTTACTTTCTATTTCCATCACCATAACCTCTCATACTCATAAAGCCTAAAAACTTTCTTCCACATCTAATTACCTACCTATAAACTTAATTGACTATCCTGTAGAGCCATCGCTTCGTGACCACTTCATCTCGTAGGGAGGGGGTGGTCACGAAGCGATGGAGGATCAACAAATCACCTAACTTATTGAAATCATTTGATCTCATGGATTATTTTTTACTCAAAAGTCCTCAAAGCAAAATAGGATGATTTTGAGGACTTTACAAACGGAGTTGTATTTTAAAAGATAGCTTTTGGAAATAGGAATTGTTTACAAAATAGGCATATGCATGAATTTTGTGTTTAACAGCCCGTGGCTGAATTTTAGCTTGTTAGGCACGAAAGCCATTAATACAATACTTAAAACGCAACAGAGCATGATTTTGAGCTTCACAGCAATATTTTAAAA
>JAKLJM010000064.1 GCA_023151145.1 Bacteriovoracaceae bacterium
AAGAGATTTTGCTCGTGCACTCGGAAAATTTGAGACTCATAAAACGTTTTTAGAAAATGATCATTACATACTGACTTGGGCCATTGGTCATCTTCTCACACCCTATGATCCAGAGGACTATGATTCTGGATTAAAAAAATGGAAACTAGAAACTTTGCCTATATGGATTGAGGATTTTCAATACAAGTCTATTCCATCAACTAGTTCTCAATTAAAAGCTGTTTTGTTTTTATTAAAAAGAAAAGATATTGAAAAAGTAATCGTGGCCACCGATGCTGGAAGAGAAGGCGAACTGATTGCCCGGCTTATTTTAAATGAAGTTAAGTTAAAAGTTCCTAAATTTAGATTCTTTACTTCTGAAGCTCTTACCACAGAAGTTATTTCTCGCGAGCTTAAAAGTGTAAAGCCTCTCAGTGCTTTTGATCGACTCTATCACGCGGGACTTTTGCGACAAAAGCTTGATTGGTTAATGGGAATGAATTTAACCAGGGCGGCCACTTTAAAACTTGGTGATTTATTTTCAATCGGTCGAGTGCAAACGGCCGTTTTGTCGCTGATTGTTCGAAGGCACTTAGAGCGAGAAAATTTTAAGGCCGAAGATTATTACGAATTAGTGATTGATGTCCATCGGCCGAAGCCCTTTAAGATGTTTTGGTTTCATCCAAAAGCCAAAGAAACTCCTCGTAGACTTTCTAGCCCCGATATTTTTGAAAAATTAGTAATAGGTCTAAAACGTGAAAAAAATTTAGTCATCGATTCGCTAGATCGCGAAGAGAAAACTCAAAGACCTTGGGGAATTTATTCCTTAACTGATCTACAAAGAAAGGCGAATATTCTTTATGGATTTTCGGCATCTAAAACATTGTCTCTGGCCCAAGATTTATATGAAAAAGATAAATGTTTATCTTACCCCCGAACAGACTCAAAGTTTTTAGGGAAATCTAGTTTTGGATTAGTGAAAGATTTATTAGTAACTTTTCAAAAATCTTATCCGGAGTATTTTCAAAAATTTGATCCTAAATTAGTTCATCCCAATCATAAAGCTGTGTTTAACGATGAAAAATTAACAGATCACCACGGTCTCATTCCCTTGAAACCTTATAAAGGCTCAAAAGAAAGTGATCACGGTAAAATATATCATTTAGTATTAAAAGAATTAATCGCTAACTTTTCTTTAACTCATATTTATAAAGAAACTAAAATTGTTGCTACCCACGAATTAACAAAAAGTTTCTATGAAGCTAAGGGAATTGAGGTTTTAGAAATTGGTTATAAATATCTAGAAAACAAAAATCTTTCCTTAGAAATGTCCAACGTTGAAAGTATGTTGCCTTTATTGACTGAAAAACAAAACTTAGAGTTTCTTTCTTCTCAAATTGAAAATAAAAAGACATCACCTCCAGCGGAATATACCGAGGCGTCTTTATTGTATGATATGACCAATCCCTCGCGCTTAGTTGATGAAGCAGATATGAAGCGAATTTTTAGAGGAGAAATTGGATTAGGTACTCAAGCGACTAGAGCGAATATAATTGAGACATTGATAAAGCGTGGCTATATCAGACGTGAGAAAAAATCTTTAGTCGCAATGCCAAAAGGTATAGAACTCATCATGACGATGTCTAAAATGCAATTTTCTAGAGATATTACTTCTGTTAAACAAACTGCCAAAATGGAATTGGCCCTAGAAGAGATTGCTCATAATGATCAGGCACACAGTTTAGTGGATGAAAGCCTGTCACGTCTAAAGCAGCAATTGTTCTCTTCTCTAGACGAGTGGAAAGCTATAGCCACAATTACCCCTAAGAATGAAGATGGAAGTGATTTTAAAAGTAAAAAACCTTTTAAAAGAAAAGGAATTACTGGAAGTGGTGAATCCCTTGGGACTTGTCCGCTCTGTAAGCAAGGCTTAGTGAAAGAATTTCCCAAAAGTTATTCTTGTGAGAGATGGAAAGAAGGCTGTAGTTTTAGTGTGTGGAAAACAATGAGTTCTAGAAAAATTACTGAAGCAAATGTTAAAAAACTCATTAGTAAGGGAAAGACGGAAGAAATTAAAGGATTTAAAAGTAAAGGCGGGAAACAATTCTCCGCAAAATTAATCCTTGGAAAAGAAGGAAAAGTGGAGTTTGAATTTAACGCGTAATCAGTGTCCAGTCTTCTACGTTGTACTTTTTAATAAGATTTTTTAAATGTCCAGCGCTTTTATAGTTCTGCATCCATTGATGAAAAAGCTGAGCAATCTCAAGTGAGTGTTGATTGTTCTTTAAAGAAATAAGCCCAATGGGATTGAATCCCGACAATGAGGTAGGTTGAATGTCTGTGCTTAGTCGTTCATTTTTAGTGAGATGATGATTAAGGATATTATAATCTTCAATAATAAAATCTGCTCGGGTACGATTCAAAAGATCAATTAATCTTTCAGTTGATTTTTCACCCAGAATATAGTGGGCATTAACATTTTTTTCTTTTAGAGAGTCTTTTAAATAAATGGCACTCGTTGGACCAATAAAAATTTTAAACTTGGATAAATCTTCTTGGTTTAAAATATTGTCTTTAACATAAGTTGAATGACTTTTAAGAAAAAGCATGGCGGAATAATTTATTCCTAGTGCTTCGCTAACAGTTAAAAAATTTTTCTCAAAACGAATTGAACCAGTTGAGGATAAGACTAAGTCCACATCTTTTTTCTCAAGTGAGCGGGTTAGTCTTAAGCTTGGAATTTGGATAAGCGTTAGCTTTAAATTTTTTTCTTTAGCAAAATTCGATAAGAGCTCATACATATATCCATTCCACTTACCTTGAGTTTTACAAAGATAAGGGCATACGGGATCAACTCCAATTTTTAATTCTTGAGAAATAGGATTTTTACGATTGATATTTTTTAATACTAATTCACTTAAAATATAGGGCAATTTTGAATTGTTTTTTGTTTGATACTCAGCATCCCATCCCTTGTAATCACGGACATTTTTCCCATCAAAGGAAACTGTGGGGACGAGAGTTTTATGAATAACTGATTTTTTATTGATTATATCAATGGCCCTTTTGGCCGTTTGTTTTCCTAGTTCTCGACATTGTTGTAAGGAATTACCAATAGTGATGAGTCCTTTTTTTAAATGATCAATAGATTCTTTTTCACCATCAATGGAGACGTGTTTAATTTCAAAACGTTTTTCTCTAATGAGTTCATTGACAATAGTTACCCCGGCACCATCATTGGCCGTAAATAACAAATCAATAGAATTTTTTTTAGGAAAATCTTCAAGAATTTTTTTTGCCACATTTTTTGCCCCAAGGGGCTCAACCGCAACATATTTTTTAACAATATTAAAATCTCGGTTGGAAATTTTTAAGGCATCTAAAAATCCATCCAATCTTTCTGTTGTCGAAGAGATGAGGGGGTATTCGACAATGACAATATTTACTTTTTTCTTCAGAGGAAAAGCTCGATGAGCAATTTCGCCGTTACTAAATCCTGCAGAGTAATTATCTGAAGTTATGAAAGCTTCTAATTTACCTCCTGCTATATATTGATCATATGCAATGACTGGGATATTTTTTTCATTGGCCAATAATAAGGCTTTAGATAAATAGGTGCTATTCGTCGGTTGAATAATGATGAGATTTGATTTTTTATTGATCGCTTGGATAAACTGATTGAACTGTTTTTTTATTCCTGTGCTCCCATCACCTGCCACATAGGTTTCAAGCTTCCAATCAGTATTTATAAGTTCTTTTTTTAATTCGCTCTCTAATCCTCTGCGCATAGAGAGCTGGCCTTCAATATTTTCACTCCAATAGAGTATACTTATTAATTTTTGGGCCATGACTGACTCAAATGAAATAAGAAATATAAATAACAGGCAAAAAATTTTCATGCTTTAAGCTTACATCCGTAAGTATTGTATCTTAATAAATTTTAATGTTGTTATAATTATGACTCGGAAGGCCAATGGCAATTTAAATTTAAGATAAGATTTTATCGTCTAAGCTTTGTTTAGCACTAGAGATCAATAAGAAAATCTATAAATTCAGGTACTTTCATGCTTGCAGGTCCCATTATCGTTTTATGGAATAAATGAGAGATAGCAGTTTCTTCAGTGTTGATCTCCACTTTTGTTGCATCAGGGCAATGGCGTATAAAGCCAGCTGCAGGATAAACCATACCAGAAGTACCAATCGCTATAAAAAGGTCGGCGGCGTCGAGAAGTTGGTGACATCGATCAATGTAGTGTGGTTCTTCACCAAACCAAACAATATGTGGTCTTAGGGATTTTTGATGACAATGCTGACATAGGCTTTCAGCTTCAATATTGTCTTTTATACTAGAGACAATTTGACAATGGTTACATCGAGATTTTAAAAGCTCTCCGTGTATGTGAATGACATTTTCAGAACCAGCTCTCTCGTGCAAGTTATCTACATTTTGAGTGATGATGGTCACAAGGCCTCGAAAAGTGTGTTCAAGTCTTGCGAGAGCAAAGTGAGCAGCATTGGGTTTTATCTCAGGAGCGAGTAAATGTTTTCTTCTTTCATTGTAAAAATCTAAAACAAGTTTTGGATTTTTTTGAAAAGCTTCAGGAGTCGCAACATCTTCAATTTTATAATTGTGCCATAAACCATTTTGATCCCTAAAAGTATTAATGCCTGACTCTTGAGAGATTCCAGCTCCAGTTAAAATGACAATATTTGATTTTAAACCAATATTCAGCATAAAAGTTATTATAGGGCCTAGTACCGAGCAATTACAAGTCTGAAAATGAGTGCTCCAATCGGAGCACTCGAGATTGTAAGTGATTTAAAAACTTATTATTAATTTTTTGATAACAACTGCATACTAGTTGCCACTTGATATTTGATTTCAATTTTTGCTCCTTCTCGAGGAACATTCGTTTTATCAAATGTAACAACACGTGAGGCTTGATCAAAACTAAAACCTGAGTTTACTAAAATTCCATCTACATAAACTTTAATTTTATTTTGATAAGGCGAGTTTGCTAAAGCAAAGTTATCGACTAAATTCACAATAGAGCCACCCATATCTTGTAGGACAGAGTGGAATTCTTCGTGAATGTCAGCACTCTTACCACCAGTTAAGGCCGTAGCTTCTAAGTATCTTTTTCCGATTGTTTCCCATTGGCGATTTTCAATTTTCTTAGTGACAATGGAATACACTTTTACCAATCCTGGATTTTTCTTGGTTTGTAAAAGTCGGTCTAAGTACTCCTGTACTTTTTTCTCTGATTGGTCCTCTTCATCGGAGACCACAACAACCACAAGGTATGCATCTTGGCGTAAAAAATCTGCTTGGTATCTATCCATAAAGGCTGCAGATGTTTTAAGACCTTGCTCTCGTCCAGAGCCTTGTGTTCCAACTTTTATCCATTGTTTAAAATGGTTGGTAAAAACATAGGGATTTTTTTTGGCCTCAACTGAATTTAAGAGTTTGTAATTTCCAATTTGTTTTCCATTTCTTCCAGTCGTTCCATCTGTTGTCGTAATGGCCATTTGAAAATCTATATTTTTCTTTAAAAATTCAGAAAGGAAGACATCAAAATTATAGGCCAATGAATCTTGCTCATCTCCCATGGAGCCTGAGTTATCCATAACCCATAAGACATCAACGTCTCCATTCTTTTTTGAATTTTGAATGAATGATTCACTCTTATCAATTAATGTAACGATTGGTGCCGGCGGTTCTGTTACTGGAGGATTTGTGATCACCGGTGGATTTGTCACCACCCCACCACCAGTGGAACCATCAGTTCCTGGTGTGGTCGTCGAACCACCCGAATCAGCACCACCATTGTCTCCAGTACTACCTCCACTTGTCGGAGGATTGGTTACAACACTTCCATCTGTTGATCCACCACCAGAGGTATTTCCTGGATTCGTTTGACCATCACCTGGAGAAGTGTCTCCTGATGAACTCGAATCTCCTGGTGTAACCACTACACCACCGCTAATGTTATCTCCAGGACTGGTTAATTCCGAGAGAGCTTCCTTCTCGTAAAAATCAGCTTGTTTACAGCCTTGCATTGCTGTTAACAAGAGAAGAGCGAAGAGAAGTGATCGCTTCTTCAATTGAAGAGTTCCCCATACGTTCATAAATATCCCCATCAAACGAGTCTTTTCAAAAAGAACTCGAATGTTCAGAGTGTATTCTTCAACTTACGTACCACCACCACAGACGTTCAACGAATACCTCTAAAAAACTAGAATCGTATCAATATTTTAGCGTTACTCCATCGGGATTAAAGATCAGTTCGGCATCTAAGGCAAAGAAGGTGAAAATCCTTAGTAAATTTCATTTGTTAGGAAGAAAAAAAGCCAAAATCTCAGAGTTTTATTTGGCCAAATTAAGTTTAAAAATATGATATCTATGGTTGGCACTTTTGAATGTGAGAGGCAATATAAGCTTTCAATGTTATAACCCCTTAATGTTCATGGTGGCCACCGGAGAGAGAATGACGTTAAAACAAAGATTACCTTTTATGGTTTTTCCTGTGCAGGCAAAACCTTTAAAAAATCCCAATATTGTTTTTATAGATGAAGATTTAAAATCTTTTAACGAATTTTCAGCTATGCCCACTTCTGAAATTGTGAAAGTGGTTAATGGAGAGCATGAAAATTTTCAAGATTTATTCTCCACAGTTTATTGTGGTCATCAGTTTGGTTATTTTGTCCCTCAACTAGGGGACGGAAGAGCGAGTTTTCTCGGAACGTTTAAAAATCATCGTGGAAATTTAGTTGAATTACAAATGAAAGGATTGGGCAGAACTCCCTTTTCACGCAGAGGAGATGGGCGAGCCGTTTTTCGTTCTAGTTTACGTGAATATTTATGTAGTCATGCCATGAAAGCACTAGGAATTCCCACCACTGAAGCATTAGCGCTTATTGATTCTGAAGAAATTGTTTATCGTGAAGAAAAAGAATGGGGCGCCATTGTTTTAAGAGCAGCTCCTAGTTTTTTGAGATTTGGCCATGTGGAATTTCTTTATCATCATGGATATAAAAATGAACTGGAAAAATTATTAGATTATACCATTGAACATTTTTATCCAGATTACTATTCTCATCCCAATGCATATGTTTTATTTTTTCAAGACCTTGTAAAAAGAACAGCAAAATTGATGGCCAACTGGCAAACCTATGGATTTTGTCACGGGGTGATGAATACCGATAATATGTCGCTTCTTGGTCTTACCATTGATTATGGCCCTTTTGGATTTTTAGAAGCATTTGATTTAAAACATATCTGTAATCATTCAGATCACGAAGGTCGATATGCTTTTGGAGAGCAGCCTTTAGTTGCACTATGGAATTTAGAAAGATTGGCCGATTGTCTTGGTGACTTTATTGATCAAGACACTTTAAAGAGAACTCTAGGGACATATCGTGAGCTCTTTAACTTAGAGTACTTGCGTTTAATGAAAAAACGGTTAGGGCTACAATCGTCTAATGAACTTGATGCAGAGTTGATGAATGTATTATTGAATTTCTTACAGGTCTCTGCAGTTGATTATCATGGGTTTTTTAGAAATTTAGCAGAGAAAGATGGGCTAGAATTTATTTTTTCTCAGCTCAAATCAGCGGAGAGTAAAGCTTCTTTTGATCAATTTAAAAAAATCTATCAAGCTCGCATTGATTTGGAATGGGGAAGAGAAGAAGAGAGTGAACAAAAAAGATTCGACTTCATGAACTCCGTGAATCCAATTTATGTTTTAAGAAATTATTTGGCGCAAAAAATTATTGATCAACATCGGTACTCTGATCAAGGAAATAAGCGCGATCAAGTTTTGTGTGAATCCCAAAGATTATTAAAGGTTTTACAACGTCCTTTTGATTGGCATGAGGGATGCGATGACTTAAGCCGAGTTTGTCCGGCAGAGTTTTTGAATATCGAAATTAGCTGTTCTTCTTAGTTTATGTTTAGCTCTATTTTTTATCATAGGGATAAACATTTTCTTCTCCGAGCACAAGCTCTATGTCGGGCGAGGAAAGATTAATTTCTTGCATGTATCGAGGTATGATAACTTCAATAGAATTCGAAAACTTCGACAAGATCTTTTCTTTTAAAGCCCCTGCAGATTTTAAAGTTCCATGATTAATAAAAATGGTTTTTGGAGGGCGAATGAGATTGTCTAACCAGTCTAATATATCTTGATAGTCAGCATGAGCAGAGAGCCCATCTAAAGTGAACATTTCTGCATTCACTTCTATTTCTTCATGATGAATCCTGATTGTTTTCATGCCCTGTTGTAAAAGTGCCCCCTTTGTTTGTTCGGCTTGATAGCCGGTAAATAAGACGCCATTGCGGCTATTTGGTAGTCGTTTTTTTAAATGATGCATGACTCGACCTCCGGTCAGCATTCCAGAAGCGGTGATGACAATCATGGGGATATCTTTGTTGATTAAAGCAATTGAGTCTTCGACAGTCGTAATACCATAAAAGCATTGTGGACAAAGAGGGGGAACGATTTTGTCATTTTCAATTTCTAATTGATGTTCTTCTTTATGATGAAGATAGATTTTATTGGCAGAATTTGCCATGGGACTATCGACAAAAGTTGGAATTTCTGGAATCTCTTTTTCTCTTTCTAATTTTTGTAAATAATAAAGGATCTCTTGAGTTCTTCCGACAGTAAAGGCCGGAATGACTAGAATTCCTCCACGGCCATAAACTTTGTTAACTACTTCTTTTAATTTTTCTTCTACCCCTGAGCGAGGCTGTAGGCGATCACCATAAGTAGATTCTAAAACTAAATAATCTGTTTCTTTTAACAATGTTGGTGGGCGAATCACTCGCGAACGACCATTTCCTAAATCACCGGAAAAAGTAATCGTTTTAAGTTGATCATCTTCCTTAAAAGAAATTTCGACAAAACAGGAACCTAAAATATGACCAGCACGATTAAAGCGCACCGATAAATTAGGAAAAATTTCATACCATAGATTCATAGCGGCCACTTTTAAAAGTGTCAGCGATCCTTTTGCATCTTCAGTCGTATAGAGAGGGATGGCCGGTACATGGTGTGAGTATCCAGTTCTATTGGCGAATTCGGCATCTTCTTCTTGTAAATGAGCAGAGTCTAAAAGCATTATTTCTAGAAGATCTTTAGTGGCATGCGAGCAAAGAACTGGTCCACGGTAACCATCTTTCCAAAGTTTTGGTAAAAGTCCCGAGTGATCAATATGGGCATGGGTTATGATGATCATATCAATCTTTTGAACATTGATATTAGGATACCAATTTAAATTGCGT
>JAKLJM010000065.1 GCA_023151145.1 Bacteriovoracaceae bacterium
TCCAAGTACGATTACCGACATCAAAGAAATAGTCGTGGTCTATCAAGCTTCAGTGGATCCTGGAATAACAACGAATATGTTATATGGTGATTTAGTAGGATCTCTTAGTAGTGAACAAGTGATCTTTGATGATTTTGGTACAAATTTAGAAGGGGAATTGCGCCTAAGAAGTTTGACGAATGGAACGACTTATTATGCATTTTTAGGAGTTGTGGATAAATACTACTTAGCTCCAAAATTTAGTGCCCAAGCATCAGCAACACCACAAGCTATTGAGGAATTATTAAAGCAGCAAAATTGTTTTTTCTTAACAGCTGGTTTTGGTGAAGACCATAAAGTGATCAGGGGCTTTAGGGCTTTTCGTGATCAGTTTCTACTAAAGACATTTTTAGGAAAAACCTTTGTTACTTTATATTATAAAATTGCTCCACTTTATGCTCCAAGCATTTATAAAGTGGAGTACGTCCGTCACTATATTCGTCTTTGGTCTACATTCGTCTATGGTATACCTAAATATTTACCTTGGTTATTCTCGTTTTTTCTTGTTCTAATCTTAAGGAGAATTAAGCTTTCAATTTTTTCGCGTTAAGATATTATTATTAGACGATAAAAAATGAGGGCGAATGATTTCGAAAAAGAACATTACAGTTTTAATCATCGACGACGAGCCAGATATTCTTGAACTTATGGAAGAAGAGTTCCGCTATTGTGGATACAATACTCTTACGGCAATGAGTGGAAATGAAGCTGTGCAAGTTTTACAAAAAACACCAGTAGACATTGTGGTTTCAGATTATAAAATGCCTAACGGTAACGGAATGGTTGTGCTTGATTATGTGAATAAAATGAGTTCTCGACCGGATTTCTTTTTCGTTTCAGGTCAAGCCGACGTGAGTATTGAAGATGCCCTGAAAGCTGGAGCCAAGAAATTTTTCACCAAGCCTTTTGATCTTGATGAGCTGATTCGCCAGATAGAGAGCACTGTAAAATAATGAACTCTAGTTTAAAGGAAGAACGTCCTAAAGATCGCATTCTTTTACACGACATATGTAATGAACTCTCAACCATTAAATTGGGACTTTATTTGTCTATGCAAAAAGAGAAGATTTCAGAAGCAGACAGATATCTCAAAGAATCTGAAAAAGCTGTTCAAAATATCGAGAACCTCATTCAGAAATACCGCGAAGAAATGGAATAAAAAAACCAAGCCGAAGCTTGGTTTTTTTTTAGTTTTTTAATAGATCTTTTAATTCACCTGATTGATGGAGTTCCATCACAATATCAGAACCACCGACCAGTTGACCTTTAATATAAAGTTGCGGGTAGGTAGGCCAATTTGAAAAAGTTTTAACACCTTCTCTAATTTCCATATCGCTTAAAATGTTGAATGTATTGTAGGCAACATTGTAGCTATCTAAGATTCGAGCAACGTTGGCAGAAAATCCACATTGTGGAGCTTGTGCAGTACCTTTCATGAAAAGAAAAATTGGAGCAGACTGAACAAGAGATTTAATTCTCGTATTTAAGTCTTGAGATTTATCTTGTTCTTCGACGTTGTTTCCACCAATGATCTGAAATGGATTATTCATTTATCTTCCTCGCTTTATTTAATGTTGATACCCTGATTGAGGGCTTTTGTTTTAGTTAGTGTTTTTAATTGAACAGCATGGATTTCTTTTTTTAAACTATCTTTTAAAAGATCCATGATGATTTGATGTTGTTGGATGAGCATTTTTCCTTCAAATGCATCGCTGACAATGAGAATTCCCAAATGATCTTTTGTGCCAGTTAAGTCTGTCACTTCCACGTAAGCATCAGGTAATCCCTTTGTGATTAGGTCTTTTACAAATTGAAAATCCATATATGTCCTATTGAATAAAAGTGGTTATTGTTTCTTTTGGAGCAACGGCCCAAAAGCTAGTAATCAAAGTGAGAAGGCGCACGATATAGGTAATGTATCCCAATGTACGATGGCGCGGACGGATGTTGTTTTCATTTTTGAGCAGTTTTAATCCGCTATAAAGCATAAAGCCATACAAGAGAACTGAGGCTAGAGCTAGGGCCACATGAATATTGAGAATCATCGGATTTTTAAGTGCATCAGAGGCTTTGCCTACTGCACTTCTGGTTAATTCAATTTGTAGGATTAATAAAATATCCCAAATCAATGCTCCGCCCATGAGTCTTACATGGAGAGTGCGTTTTTTTCTAAAAATTACACCTAGTGTAAGGAGAGAGAAAACTAAAAAAGATTGTAATTGAAAAATTTGGGCTGAAGTCATAAATACTCATTTACAGTAAGTTTATTTAATATGTATTTGGCTTCCCACCTTAAAGGAAAAAAGGACAACTTTCAACTTTTTGGCACAATTAAACCGGACATTAGGCTTAGATTTTTCTCTGGCAATTCGTCTTATAGCGTCAAAGTAGTTTATAAATGCTTAATTAGAGAATTTTTGTTATCAATGATCTTCACACACACAAGGACAACTTTTTATGGACCAGTCACTTTTAGGGAATTGGGCAGTTATTGATATTGAGACCACTGGAATTGATGCCTTAAATGACGCCATCATTGATATTGGTTTTTTACAATTCGAAGGCACCAATCTTGTGAAGAAATATTCTTCACTGGTTCAGTATGAAGGAGAGCTTTCATATTTCATCCAAAAGCTGACGGGCCTTAATTCAAAAATGCTTAAAAAAGCACCTGCTTGGAAACAAGTTGAAAATGATGTGCAAGAACTTTATGGCTATCATCTGTTGGCGCATAATGCAGACTTCGAAAAAGGTTTTTTAGAAAAATCATTCACAAAAATTGAAAAGGGCAATGGCCCGATGTTTGATGGTAAAAGAGAGACCTATGAAGATTCCTTATTTTTTCTCTCCTTACTTTTTCCTCATCAAGGAAGTTTGAAATTAGATAATTTTATTCGCGAGTGGGGAATAAGGGAAAAAGAAGAGCACCGCGGATTAAGTGATTCGGTGGATTTGTTAAAAGTGATGATGGTGGCTACGGCTTTAGTGATAAAAGATCGTGAACTTTATTTTAATGTACAGGCCATTTTAAAAGAAAATAAATTAGATGATTTGTGGTTATTTAAATGGCTTCAGTTATCACTCAATGATTTAACTCATCTTGCTCATCAGTTAGAATTTGATCTAGCCGTCCATGTCGAAAAAGCCAAGATGTCTAAAATCTCAACGATCTATTTAGATGAAGAAGTTGAAAAAGATTATAAGAAACGTTTTTCACTAGAATTTTCAGGTCAAAATATTAAAGACATCATGAGAAATACTGAGTCTTTGAAAGAAATTTTTCCTCAATATATTTTTCGACAAAGCCAAGAGGAATTAGCGTTAAGAACCGGACAGGCTTTTAAAAATAAAATTCATACATTGGTTCAAGCACCAACAGGAACCGGGAAAACGTTTGGGTATTTGATCCCCGGAGCTTTATTTGCTCATAGTGAAAAACAACAAGTTCTGGTCAGCACGGGAACAAAAACATTACAAAATCAAGCTTATGAAAAAGACGTACCAAAAATTCGAGAAATGTTAGGTCTTTCAAAAGATGAACTCAAAGTAAAAATGTTAGTCGGCTCTAGTAATCATCTTTGTGAATTATTATTTCGCCAAAAAGAAGCTGAAAATAGTTTATTTAAAACAGAAAATTTTGAAGAATGTTTTGCCTCGGCTTATTATTCGATGCTGTTTTTTTACAACACCAGACTCCCGTTAGATAAAGCAATTACTCGATTACAATTGCCATTTTTGTTTTTAAAAAAATATGATCGTTTCCGTGAAATTGATCGTGAATCAGCTGTTGATTTTAGATCTTGTACGGGAAACTTATGTCCGTTCAAAAAAAATTGTACCTATTTGCAAGGCTTGCGAGAAGCCAAGGAAGCAGATGTTGTTATTGGTAATCATTCCTTGATGTTTTCATGGCCTAAAATTACTCCACGTCCTCAATATATCATTGTCGACGAGGCCCATAAGATTGAAGAAGAAGCCACTGATGCTTTTGGGATCGAGATCTCTCGCGAGCCCTTAAAGTCACTTGTGCGTACAATTCAAAGTGGACAAGCACTTGGATCCCTTTTTTATTTATTAGCACAAACGGAAGAAGAAGCGGGTAGTAGTACTGACGTTATTCATCAATTGCGTAGTGATTCAGAAACTCATTATCGACGAATCATGGACCATTTGCCATTTTTAGAAGAAAAAACCGAGCTTTATTTTAAAAAAGCACCAAAATATTCTGAACTGTATTGGAATGAACTTCCGATGATTCAACGTGATTTTCACTCAGACCCATTGGGGTTATCGATCCTGACTCACTTAGAAAGTCTGGCGTTTATTTTTCAAGGTTATGCTGATCTCTTAACTCCATACGCTGATCGTTTTGATGTAAAATCATTAAAAACAGAACAACAAATCACGGCCTATACACGTTTTGAAAGTTTTTACTCTCAAGCCCAAGATATGGCGATGGCTTTTGATTTTCTCATTAATCCTAAAGAAAATTTTTGTCGCTCAATGCGCTTTCACGCTGATGAGGGTTATGTCTTTTTATCTTCTCCAATCGATATTGGAAAAGTGTTACACGATTCTTTACTACAAACCAGTGCTTCTGTCGTTTATACTTCGGCCACTCTCGCCAATGGAAATGGGGATACCGGAGCAAAGGGAATTGAATGGGCGACTGGTTATAGTTATTTAAATCCAGAGCGACGATTTAAAACAGGCTTTTATTTGCCACAATGTTTTGATTATAAAAATAAAACAAAAATCTTTCTTGTTGATGATGTTCCACCATTATACGAAGCGAGATTTGTTGAGACGACCCTAAAACCCATTATCAAACTCATTCGAGAATTAGGAGGAAGAACACTACTTCTTTATTCTGCTAAGACTCGTTTTGAAACCGCTCGCGAAATTCTTTTAAAAGAATTTGAAGGTCATATCCCAGTTTTTATCCAAGGAATGGGCTCTGATGTCGTGGAAGAGTTTAAAGTCAGCGGCAATGGAATTTTACTTGGGATGGAATCTTTTGGAGAAGGGATCGATATTCCAGGAAAGGCCCTACAATTTGTGTTCGTCGACAAAATTCCTGATATGCGCTTGGATCTCGTCATTCAAGAAAGAAGAAACTTTTTTGATACTCGCATCGGAAACGAATTCTCAGACTATTATTTGGCCCACCGAACCAGATCCCTTCATCAAAAATTAGGAAGACTTCTGCGTACAGAAAATGACTATGGCGGAGTGATCATCGTGGATAGTCGAGTGAAGCAATGGAAAGGTAAAACGATGGAGAAGTTGGTAAAGCTCATGGAGCCTTATGATTTAAAACGTGCCAATTTAGAAGATGCTTGCACTGAAGTTTTAAAATTCGTACAAGAACACGAGTAAACTTAATCGTCTTTATTGAGATTATTAAAGTATTTGATTTGAATTTTTGTTCCATCATCAGATCTAAGCATATAGGGAATACCACCATGTTGACTTAAAAAGACTTTGATATGTGGTGGCTCTTTGACGTTTTTAAAATCGGCTTCGCCATCATAGAGCTTAAACTGAGTGGCTTGGACGTTTTGACCATCGATATTCATTTTTTCGGTTGTTAAATTTGCTCGTTCAACAATGACGTTTTTAAATTCAGGAGAGTCCTTAAAGTCCCATTGGTTAATGGTAGATAAGACGTTAAAAGAATTTTTTCCAGAAACATCCAATTTTTTAGATTTTAAAAAGAGCATTGATGTAGAGGCCTGTGGAGTGGCAATATGATAACGAGGAGCTGTGATGATTTCTTCTTCATGATGAAAGCCTTCGCTGTTATCAAAAGAATACAAGATATGATTTCGCTTGGTTACATATTTAAAAACTTCTTTAGCAAATTCTTTACCCATATTTTTTTCAATTGAGACGTAAGTGGGAATGAATTCTTTGTTCACCACGTATTCAACTTTAATTGACAACATTTCACCCGTCGCCACCCGGGCCAGGGATTCGGCCACGGTAATATAGCTGTTTTCTTTCTTCTCAAAGTAAACGTCAAAGTTTTCCTCAGCATAGATATTATCGTTTCGATAATAATTATAAGCACCACGAAAAATCTTATCACTTTTATTATAGTTTTTTGTTGTCCACATAAAGAGATTTTATCAAAGATTACAGAACTGAAAAGTAGTGGTAGATTTTGAGCAGTTTTTAGCAATTTATTTAGGAGGCAAACGTGATTGGTTACGAGGTGTATAAAGTTTTCCATGTCGTTATGGTATTATTCCTGATTTCAACACTTGGGTTTATTGTAGAAGGTAAAGTTGAAGGTAAATTTAAAAAGACCCTAATCGGACTTGTTTCTTTTTTTATATTCGTCGGCGGAATGGGCCTAATCGCCAGACTTGGCTTTAAACATGGCGAGCCATTTCCTCTTTGGCTGACTTTAAAAATTACTCTATGGGTTTTTGTGAATATTGCTTTAATTCTTGTTGGACGAATGCCGGTAAATTTACGAAAATGGATTTATCCATTAATTTTAGGACTAGTCTCAGTTGCAGTGTGGAGTGCGGTTTACAAGCCTGGGATGTAGTCTTTTAACTAAATAAAAGACAACAAAGAGGCAATTTTTGAAAAAAGGACCCGGGGGCGAGGGATTTGATAAAGAGTATTGGGACGAGAATTATGCTCATCCTGAAGAAATGGATAATATCGGAAATCGAAAACTTCATTTAAATTACTTAAAGTCATTTCTCGCCCTTGAATACACTGATGTAAGTTCCATTTTTGATTTTGGCTTTGGTCTAGGGCATCTCTTTGAAGAAGCCTTAAAAGAATTTAAGCCCTACAAAGCATATGGCATCGAGCCTTCAGAAACGGCGTTTAAACCTACAGCTAAAAGGCTCGAAAAATTCCGCGAAAAAAAATACCCCAGTATGAATCTTGAACTAGAGATGATCGATCTTTATCAATGGGCAAAAAAAAATCGTGAATTAAAAAAAATAAAAACTTTCGATTTAGGTATTTGTACATCTGTCTTTCAATATCTGTCGGATGAAGAAATTAAAGTAGTGATTAAAGAAATGTCACGAGTGGTGAAGGTTTTATATTTTTCGGTTCCTACGGATGTTGAGCTTAAACGCCAAAGGGAAGAAGTTGAATTTTACGATAAATACGCCTTACAAAGATCGCGTGAAAAATATCTTGAATTGATTAGTCCACATTTCACTTTTGTCTCTAATCGAATATTAGAAAGCAAGGTCTTTTACAGTGAAGAAGATACCAACTTCTCAGACCTCTTATTTCGTTTTTAAGTAGTACTTTAAAAAGGATTTTCCCCTATGTTTAAATATGTCATTTCATTTTTTTTGCTTTTTTCTTTCATCAGTTGTCAAAAAAAACAAAGTATTAAACCAACTTTTGGACCAGTCGTAGAAAGTGTGTATGCCATTGGTTCAGTTAAATCTCATGACATCTACAATTTGAAAGTAGGGGTATTAACCTCCGTTAGAAAATTTTACGTTAAAGAGGGAGATCTGGTTAAAGAGGGAGACAGGTTACTGACACTTGATTCAGGAGTGACATTAAAATCTCTTATTAGTGGAGTGGTCACAACTATTCCTGTAAATGTTGGTGAAACAGTAAGTGCACAGCAGACAATCTTATCAGTCGTGAATTTAGAAAAAGTTTATTTGGAAGCTTCACTGGAACAAAATGGTGCTTTGAAAATGAAACAAGGACAAAAAGTGCTTATTTCATTTGAATCGTTTCGCTCACAGACTTTTTCAGGAGTTGTTCAAAATATTATTCCTCGCGAGGGTGAATTTGTCGTACAAGTAACAGTCAGTGATTTGCCTGAAAATATTTTACCAGGAATGAATGCGGATCTCTCGATTGAAATTAACAAAAAAGATAAAGCTCTCTTGGTTCCAGTCGGTGCAATTTCTAATGGATCACTGACATTATTAAGAAATGGCAAAAAAGAAAAAGTAAAAGTAGAAATAGGAATTTCTGATTCAGAATTTGCAGAAATTCTTTCGCCTGAATTAAGTGCTGAAGATGAGATTTTAATGTTGACTCAGAAAAATCCTAAGTAGGAAAGTATGCTGTTTTTAAGTTTAAGACATTTATTATCAAGAAAAAAACAAACGTTTCTCATCTTAGTTGGAATAACCCTGGGGACAACTGCCTATGTGGCGATTTCAGGGATGATGTTAGGCTTTCAAAATTACATCATAGATCGCCTCATTAATAACGATGCTCATATTCGCATCTCTGCTCGAGAAGAGTTGATCTCTAAAAAAGAAATCGAAGATGTTTTCTATACCAACTCAAAAGATAAAGTTGTTTGGTTAATTCCTCCCTCTGGAAGAAGAGACTCCAAAAGTATCGAAAACCCAAAATATTGGTTTGATAAATTTAAAAATCATCCTGATGTCTTTGCTTACTCCCCACAATTAACGGCCAGCGTACTCTATAAAAGAGGAGATCTCACGATTACTGGACGAATGATTGGATCAAAGCCTGAATTAGAAACTAAGGTGACCAACATTACTCAGTATATGACAGAAGGGACTTTTGAAGCCATTGGGGAAACAGGTAACAGATTAGCTGTTGGCTCTGGGCTCTTAGAGCGATTAGGGGCACGAGTAGGAGAAACCCTTTTAGTATCAAGTAGTAGTGGGGCATTGGTTCCTTTTAAAATTGTTGCTAGTTTTAATTTAGGAATACCGGGTATTGATAATGGTACGGCGTTTGGTTCAATTTTAGATGTTCAAAAATTAGAAAAATCTGCTAACCGTGTCTCTGATATTGGTGTCAAATTAAATGATGTTTCAAGGGCCGAGCCACTGGCCCAGAACTGGAAACAATTTGCTAGCGATAAAATACAGAGCTGGGAAGAGGCCAACGAAGGAACTCTCTCCGTCTTTACCATTCAAACCATTACTAGAAATTTCATGACGATTTCCATCGTCGTGGTTGCCGCGTTTGGTATTTATAACATTTTATCCATAATGGTGACGCAAAAAAGAAAAGAGATCGCCATCTTACGCGCTCTTGGTTTTGGGCGAAAAGAAATTGTGAATTTGTTTTTGTATCAAGGATTGATTTTAGGGGTTTTAGGTGGAGTTTTAGGATTAGTCTTAGGTTATTTGATTTGTCTTTATATGTCGACATTAACAGTTGGATCGGGACGGACGATGGGAAGTACGGGAAAAATGTTAGT
>JAKLJM010000066.1 GCA_023151145.1 Bacteriovoracaceae bacterium
ATCTAGAGATCGGTACTGGTTACGGCGATTTCATGATGGAATACTGTTTAAAGCATCCTGAAGTGAATTTCGTTGGATTAGATTATCGCTTTAAACGTTCTTATAGTGTGGCCAAAAAATTGGCGGAACATCCTCAAAAAGATTTTTTTCGCTACTTGCGCGCTAAGGGCGAAAGAGTTGAGTTTATGTTTGCAGAAAACGAACTCGATAATATTTTTTATTTTTTTCCAGACCCGTGGCCAAAAACTCGCCATCATAAAAAACGTTTGATTCAAAAACCTTTTTTAGATGCAGCGGTAAAATCACTTAAACCAAATGGAATTTTGTGGATTAAAACTGACAATGATGGATATGCTGAATGGATGGAACATGAAATCAATCAGCATAACGGATTTGAGGTTTTACTCGTCTCAAAAGACTTACGTGCAGAACATCCCGATCACTTCCTCGCTAGCTTTGAAACTAAGTTTGAAAAAATTTTCCTTAAACAAGGAATTAAAATAAAGGCTTTTGTTTTAAGAAATAAAAAGGAAAAGTAATCATATGTCCCTAGAGGATCTTAAAAATCGCATTAAATCAGATTTGCCGATTTCTACGATCATCGGTCAATACTTAGCCCTTCATCGCCAAGGCTCGGGCTTAGTCGCGATTTGTCCTTTTCACGACGACACTAAACCATCAATGAACGTCAATGACAGCAGAGGCATGTATAAATGTTTTGCTTGTAATGCTGGTGGCGACGCTATTACCTTTGTTCAAAAATATCAAAAATTAGAATTTATCGAAGCTTTAAAAGAAATCTGCCAAAAAAATGGTATCAACTTCGATGCCTACAAAGAAGAAAAACGTCAAAATCCTAAAATGGAAATGGCAAAACGTATTTTATCATTGGCCACCAGGCTCTATCGTGAAACGGCTAAATCAAAAGCTTATCCACACTATAACGAATTTATTATTAAGCGTGCTATTTTAGACGAGAGTGCCACTACTTTTTCACTAGGATATGCTCCTTCAAAAAATGCACTGACAGAATATTTAAAAACCATTACGGATGAGAAAGACCGCAAATTCGCTCGCGACATCGCACTTGAAATAGGCATCATCAAAAAAGATCGCAACAACCCCGAAGAGACCTACGATACTTTTAGAGATCGCATCATGTTTCCTATTTGGGATAGTTTAGGTGTTGTCATCGGCTTTACATCTCGAGCTGTACGCGAAGGGCAAATTCCCAAATACTTAAACTCAACCGACTCGCTCTTATTCAACAAAGGAAACCTGCTTTACGGTTTTCATTTGGCCAAAAGCCATATTCGTGAAAAAGATGCTGCTATCGTCGTTGAAGGAAACATGGACCAACTGGCGCTTTATCAATACGGATTTAAAAATGCCGTAGCGATTCAAGGAACCGCATTAGGTGAACAGGCACTCCAACGTTTAATAGGTTTAACTAAAAATATTTATATAGCTCTTGATAACGATGCTCCCGGGTACAAAGCGGCTGAACGCATGAACAACCAGCTTCTTGAAAAAGGGATCATTGGACTTTATGTCAATTATGATCCGGTTAAAGATGCTGACGAGTTTTTAAAAGCTGAGGGCGGCATTAAACTCCAGGAGCGCCTTGATAACGCTAGACCGATGGTTGATGTTATTCTCGACAAAATATTTCCAGAAAAAGTTCCAGAGCTCGTTAATCGAAAACTTGATGTCCTCAATAAAGCTTTTGAAGTGGTTAAACCACTTGGCACCAATCTTGAAGCAACAGAGCGACTGATAAACTTCGCTAAGCGTCTAGGACTTACCTCTGATGCAGGTCAAATCCGCAAAAGCTATGAAGATTACTTAGCAAAAAATAAAACAAAGCCTCGTGAATTTGCCAAAGCTCCCGTTCAGCACACTGAAAATGAGAGTGAAACACTCGATGAAAATCTAACTAACGATGCTGAATTTCTCTCAGTAAAAACCTTTGTTGAACCGATAAAACCAGTCCAACTCAACAGCGAGCGATTGTTACTGCAAGAATTAGTCCAAAATCCTCATGCATTTAGTTCACCTCTTGTGAGTGAAATTCTTGATTTACTCCCTTCGGATGAGGTAAAAAAGTATATTACTAGGCTCAAGCGCCTAGTTTACGAAATCGATGAAGGCGAATACAGCAGCATGGTTTCGAACTTGATGAGTAATGAAGAGGTGCCGTTAGAAATTAAAGAAATAGTTTCATCTGCACTTTATCAATACAAACCTCGTAACATTGATGAAAAAGTTTTAAGTCGTTTATTTTTTGATTTAAAAATTAAAATTAAAGCAGAAATTTTAATAAAACAAAAAGAGGATTTAAAAAAACAACAAGATCAATTTCAAACAGAACTTGAATTAAACGAACTTCTGTCAAAAATTGGTCATATAGAAAAAGAACTTCAAGTATTAAAAAAACTTAAGCATAAATAATTAAAGCCCAAAAATTAAAAAGGGGAACAAGAATGTCAATCTCGCCAAGCGTACAAGCTTTTCTTAATTCAAAAGAATTCAATCGTCTTTTGTCTAAAGGAAAAGACCAAAGCTTTATTACTCCAGAAGAAATTAACGACGCGATTCCAGCAAGTATCGTAGCATCTGCTGATATTGACGAAATTATGAATCAGCTCTTAGAGCTTAAAATCGAAATTCAAGATAGTGTGACGGAAACAGATGAAGACGAAGAAGGTATCCGTTTAGATGGAACAGAAATCATCGAAGAAGCACTCTCTCGTGAAGAAAAAGCAGAGCTTCGCTCAGCTTCGACTGATCCGGTAAAACTATATTTAAAACGTATGGGTTCAGTGGCACTTCTTACACGCGAAGGCGAAGTAGAAATTGCAAAAGAAATTGAAGAAGGAGAAAGAGAAATTATCCTTTCTGCCATTTCTTCTACTCACGCACTAAAAGAAGTTGTTAAACTTCGTGAGAAAATTGAAACTCAAGAAAATCCACAGGAATTCGTCAAAGAACTTGTGCGCGGTCTTGATGATGAATCTTCTCCACAAGACATTAAGAAAGTTCAAACTCGCATTTATGCAGTTATTGATCAAATCCAAATCATTCTTTCTGAAACTGAAAAAGCAGATGGTACACTAAAGGCGCTAGATGCTCCTCAGAAAAAACTTATGGATGAAATTTCTGCAGAACTTGCGGATTTAACTTTCAACAGAAAGATCATTAACTCTTTCGTTGAACCAGTTAAGAAATACTACCTTCAATTTAAAGAACTCTTCGATCAACAGGATCGTATTTTTAAATTTTTAGAAGTAAAAGACAGTGAAGACTATCGTGTCCTTTATGAAAAAGTAATGGAAGACGATAACTACAAAAGAAAATTAGCAAAAGATCTTTTCACTACAGATGCAAAAATCGAACAACTTATTCGTAACCAAGAAGATATCCTAAGAAAACTACGTCGTTTAACGATCGATGCAGGAATGGAATTTAACGAAATTGAAAAAGTTTACAAGATTATCATTCACGGTGAAACAAAAGCCGATAAAGCAAAAGCACAACTCGTTGAAGCTAACTTACGTCTCGTTGTTTCTATTGCTAAAAAATACACAAACCGCGGTCTTCAATTCCTAGATCTCATCCAGGAAGGAAACATCGGTCTTATGAAAGCCGTTGATAAGTTCGAGTACCGTCGTGGATATAAGTTTTCTACTTATGCAACTTGGTGGATTCGTCAGGCGATCACAAGAGCGATTGCTGACCAAGCTAGAACAATCCGTATTCCAGTTCACATGATTGAAACAATCAACAAAATGGTTAGAACATCTCGTCAATTAATTCAGGAATTAGGCCGTGAGCCAACTCCAGAAGAAATTGCAGAGAAAATGGAACTTCCTGTTGATAAAGTGAAAAAAGTTCAAAAGATCTCTAAAGAACCTATCTCTCTAGAAACTCCAATCGGGGAAGAAGAAGATTCATCTTTAGGTGACTTTATCGAAGATAAAAAAGTGATCTCTCCAGTTGATGCTGTGATGAGTGTGACATTATCAGAACAAACAAGAGCAGTGCTTTCAACTCTTACTCCAAGAGAAGAAAAAGTTCTTCGTATGCGTTTTGGTATTGGTGAAAAATCTGATCATACTCTTGAAGAAGTTGGACAAGATTTCTTCGTAACAAGAGAGCGTATTCGTCAGATCGAAGCGAAAGCTCTTAGAAAACTTCGCCACCCTTCACGTGCTAAGCTTTTAAAATCTTACGTAGATAACTAAGTCTAAAGGCCGCTTTTAGCGGCCTTTTTTTTCTTAATACTCGAGCAAAAAACTTTTTAAATTGCACTCATTCACAAATTCCTTATACTAAATACTGGCTACGCAATCATTCTAAAAATTCATTCATTTATTTGGGTGCTTTAAATAGCAGTTCTTGAAAAGTAGGGTCGCTTTTCTTCATTTTCTCAAGGAGGAAGTATGTCCTTACGTGTAGGCTTAATCGGCTTTGGAAGAACAGGTTCAATTGTAGCTAGTGAAATTATAAAGGAACCTGCTATGTCTCTGAGTTGGGTTTGTCGGAAAAATATTTCTTCAGATTTTCAATATGCAAGTCATGCTTTAGGAAAAGATTCAAACTTTGCACCTTTTGTATCAGCAGAAAATATTTGCGAACATTTTCTTAAACAAAATCCTGTCGATGTTATTATTGATTTCTCTAACCATCATTCAGTAAAATTATATGAACAATTTTCAAAATTTAATATTGCAATCGTTAGTGCCATTTCAAATTATTCAAATGAAGAGTTACAAATCATTAACAATGAATCACACAATTGTCCCATTCTTCACTCCCCAAATATTACCCTAGGAATAAACTGGCTCATGCTAGCATCAAAACTCCTTCGAAAAATTATTCCTCATGCTGACATTGAAATTGTCGAAGAACATTTTCGTGACAAAAAAGATGCATCGGGTACAGCCTTAAGAATAGCTGAACAATTACAACTCAATCCTAAAAAGCACGTCAATTCCATTCGTGTTGGCGGAATCGTAGGAAAACATGAAATTATTTTTGGACTTCCCTATCAAACGATTCGACTTACTCACGAAAGCATTAATCGAGCCGCCTTTGGTACAGGTGCTATTTTTGCGGCAAAGTGGTTGATTGGAAAAACTCCGGGGCTTTATAGTATGGAAGAAGTGTTACAAAAAAAATTTATTGCTCAAATTGAGAATATGTAAGAAAGCCGCTTTTAGCGGCTTTCTTTTATTTCTTAATTTCTTAAATCACTTACTTTTACTTTTTCAACATTGCCTTTATAGATGACTGTCGACGTATCTAAGTAACCAAATCCTACTTTCTCAACCAAAGCTTCTCCATTGGCAAAAACTGCAAGTACTCTAACATTTTTTCCTAATTTAATTGTTTCCGTTTCAACGGCTAATTCCGCCACTGTTCCTTTTTTGATGCCATCAACAGACTCAACTTCAGCGACAGTATTCTCTACGTTGTTTATGATAAAATCAAAACGCTGAGGCAACCCATAACCAGGAATTCTATCGGCTTCATATGAACGACAACCAACGTAGGCTTTCTTGTTTTCGAATAAGTTATAAACTTGGCAGAATCTATTAATTGTTTCAGTTTTTGAATTACCTAATAAGGTATCTACTAGCAAATATTCCCCTGCTTTAACTCCTGCAATTTCGTTATATGTTTCGATAACGTAATCTTCCATTAAAACCACTTCACGCTTTCCAGTTTTATAATTAAAAAATTTATTTGTTTTTCCATCTTCTGATAGATCCCAACCACCTAATTCAATTATTTGAGAATTATCTTTATGAATATATTTGCGAACTTTACTTACCCATTCTCTGGCCGATACAGCTTGAACTAACACAACTGTAGATAGAACTGATAACATGAAAATTTTTTTCATAACGCCTCCAGAGCAAGTTTCTTTTATTCATTTAATTTAACATGCTCAAGAAAATTCACCATCAATTCAGGCAATGTTTATAGAGTGTAAAATGTTTAGACAAAACCCGAAAAAGACCTATTATTACGACTACTTAACCCAGCAACTGGGTCTTTTCCCAAGTCCATTTTGGCAATGCCAATTTTGCACTTCATTTTCCCAAAGTGCTTCTGAAGTTGAACAAAAAGCCCCATTGGCGATCGTTTCAGCTCGACATTGTAAGGAAGGATAGAATGTATAAAAGTTTTTATCTTCTTTTGAAAGATCAGGAAGAGCATAAAATTTATCATTACTTGAAATTGCTTTAATACGTCTCAAGCTATGATGAAATTCTGTGAAAAACTCTACTCCTGTCATGGCAACACGCTCACAAAGCAATTGATCACTTAATAAAGAGTAAGAAGTAAGGCATTTAGCTTTTACCACTGGATCAATGAACTTTAATTCCATTGAATCATATTCTCTAAATAACTTCTTTAAGCACACAGCGCTTGAAAAATAATCGCTTTCAGCTTCAGGTGATAAGATTTGAGTTTTTTTCTGAACTTCTTCTGAGGTTTCACCTAAGATATGTCCTATTTCATGACAAAGAATGTGAGCATAACCGTCTTCTGATAAATTTGGGTAAAGGGTGGAAAACTCTGAACCAAAAGTGATTTTTACCACATCATTTTCAACCACCACTCCACCTGTATATAAGGTGTTTTCAAAATCTTGATTAATAGTAATTTTTCTTAGACCAATTCTTTGAACGAATGGATTAAATATTTTTATTAAGGTTTTTTCCATTGTCGATAGATCAGATTTTTCAAGAATCTCTTCTGCAGAAGATGATACAATGGTGCTTAAGATAATGAATGCTAAAAATATTGATTTCATTTTTTATCCCTCATTAGTACTTATTTTTTATATCAGATTTATTATTTGTTTACTTAAAACCCCATAATAAAAACATCCTTGTTCATTTTTTAGACAATTCACTCTATTTTATACCCTCTGGTATAAAGACGTTTGATTTTCATTTTGGCTTCTGTATACTTGCTCTATGAATGAAGTAACTGCTAAGCCCTCTCTGATGAAGAGAATTTTAAAACTATCAATAAAGATAGCGTTGATTTTTTTTGTCTCGAGTATTTTCAGTGTACTTTTGTTTAGGTTTGCGCCTGTTCCCTTCACTCCACTCATGTTTTGGAAATCTACGGCTTCAGTCTTTAGCGAGAAGTTTATTGGTATTAATCACGACTGGGTTCCTTTAGAACAAATTTCAAAATCTATGCAAAGAGCAGTCATTAAAGCTGAAGATTACAAATTTTATCAGCATAATGGTTTTGACTTCGAAGCCATTCAAAAAGCCATTGAGTATAATAAAACCCATAAAAGAAAAATTGGGGCGTCAACAATCTCTCAACAAACTGCTAAAAATGTTTTTTTATGGCCTTCACGTTCTTGGGTACGAAAAGGATTAGAAGTTTACTTTACAGTATTAATCGAATTTTTTTGGTCCAAAGAAAGAATTTTAGAAGTTTATTTAAATGTGATTGAAGTTGGCCCTGGAACTTATGGTGTCGAAGCAGGAGCTAAAAAGTTTTTTAAGAAAACAGCTAAAAAGTTAAATAGTCACGAAGCTTCACTTATGGCTGCAGTTTTACCAAACCCCATAAAATTTAAAGTGGATAAACCTTCTCGTTATGTCCTTCGACGTCAAAGAAAAATCTTAGGAACAAAAATCGCTACTCAAAAGGTTCCAGAAGTTGAAAAAACAACGATTACAGAATTTTTTGATATTAAATTTGATCAAGAGGACGAAAGCGAAAAAAACTCAGCTGCTAATGGTGAGAATAATAATACCGAGAAAGATGTACCTAAAGATGTACCTAAAGATCTACCTGAAAATAGCTCAACTAACGAAAATTCTTCAGATACCTCTGCTGCTGTAGAGGCTTTAAGCCAATAGTTCCTACAATTCTTGACCTTCACGCTTGGTTGGCCATATCTCACCAGTTTTGTCAATGAAAAATCCACTATTGCTCAATAATATACTTGTGAAATTAGTGTAATAAATTGCTACGTCCTAGTGTATAATACTTCTTTGTTAATCTTTACGAGATAGGTATCAATGACTGAGGAAAGAAATTTTTCACTCCCTGAAGAAATTGTCGAAAACTCCAAAAAATATTTTAATTTAGCGACACTTCAAAATGCGATGAAGTTTATTCGCCAATCTCGCGTTTCGATCTCATTCAAAAAAGGCACGGTTGAAACTTATTATATTGCATCTGGTATTGTAAAAGACGATAGAACTCATGAGTGCAAAATTTCATTTAAAAGTCGTTTAGTTGGTACAAATGAACCACCTTTAACAACTAACTGTGACTGTAATCTTTGGAGCGCAGAAAAACATTGTCCACACACTGCTGCTTTATTTATTACTTATCACCTACAACTTTGGCTTGAAGAACAATCTGGCGCTGAAGGATCTGAAAACTCAGCTCCACCAATTGCGTTTGCGGGCGGTTTAGGTGTTAATGTCCAAGAATACGGAACAATGGTTTTAAGTCCGAATCAATTAGTTGGAGCCCCACAAGGATCTACTTATTCGGGTTTACAATATCTCCTACACCAGAAAAAAATTATACCATTCCCTTTACCGCATATTTTCGTTGGTAAACTCATTCTGTTTTTTAATGAACAAGAAAGTTTACGTTTTAAATACCTAACAATTGATAACGAACTTCACACAGAAATCTCGGTATTTGAAAATCTGTACTTATTTGATTGGCGTACAGGACGTGCCTTTCACTTAACTCAAGACATGAAGCAGTTTGTAGCGAGAATTAGATCCAATCAATATAGCTTAACTGTAAATGAGCTCTTGCAATCAATCTTAGAATTGAATTTGACTGAATATGTATCGATACACATAAATGAAAAAGATATTTTTGAACTACCAAAAATGCATCCGAAGTATCGAGTGAGTTTAACTCCTGGTGAAAAAAAATCACTCCTTGATTTTAATCTCGATTTCTATGACGAAAATGATCGTTTGTTAGAAGCTCCAGAGTTCTTAACGGAATTAACGTTTGGACCGGGCTCTCTTACCAGTTTCAAAAAGAAAAATGAAGCTTATGATTTTTTAAATGGTTTAATAGACTCTTTGAAAAACGGAAATGACTATTACAAAAAATATCTACTAACTACCAATAAGCGTACGAAACTCATTCAGTTAATTGATTTCTTCATGCG
>JAKLJM010000067.1:0-9114 GCA_023151145.1 Bacteriovoracaceae bacterium
AATTTCACGCGTGAGTTCAAAATTTAAAATACCATCGTTACCATCTCTAGCAATACCTAAGTGAATTTTCGACTTATGTTTTCCACGTAGTTTTTCGATTGCATCTTCTAGATTCATTCCTACGATCGACTCATGATTGATTTCAACAATCTTATCTCCCGGCTTAATACCTGCACGATAGGCTGGAGAATCATCAATGGGAGTAATAATGAGAATGGCTCCATCTTTTTGACTAACTTCAATCCCTAACCCACCAAACTCTCCAGAAGTCTCTTCTTGCATACGAGAAAAAATCTCTTTATCAAGAAAATTAGAATGAGGATCTAAAGTATTCATCATTCCATTAATGGCACCTTCAATCAATTTTTCAGTATCCACATCACGATAGTACTGACTCTCAATTAAATAGAGAACCTTGTTGAACAATTCTAGTTTTTCAAATCTCGATTTATTTTGATTAGCATAAATTTGAGCTGGAGACATTACGTTAATAAGCACAAGTAGTGCAAGGGCACTCTTTTTCATTTTCCATCCTTGAAAAAAGAATCTATTTCTCTTGAGGTTTTATCTTAAGAAATTTTTTGAAAGACTCTTCTTATCTATTAATTGATATGTATTTTGAGCTAAATTATTTTTTCTAATTTCGTAATACAATTTACCATCAGAATCAGGATTTACATTGGTCGCTTTGGTATGACCAATGACTGAACCTAAATCTAGTTTATCGCCATTTTTAACATAATAATCAAAATGCCCTAAAAGCACTGAGCGTGTATTATCACCATGGTCAATCATTAAGATATTTCCAAAAGTCGATAAAACCCCTGTATAAATCACGTTTCCTGAACGAGGAGCACGGATTTCATTTTTTCCAGAAAACTTATAAGTAATCCCTTTCTTTTGGTAAGAAAAGTCTTGAAAGGATTTCAGAGGAGTTTGATATAAACTTCCAGGTAATCCAACTTCTTCTTTGGTTGAATTTTTTTGAATTGTATCAGCTACTTTTATTTCTTCAGTTAACTGAACATTTTGAAGTTTTTCTTTTAATTTTTTTCTATTTTCTGCATTTCGTTCAATGCTTACTCTATTTCGAGCATCATTATATTGTTTTTCTAAGCTGATTTTTTTATCTGATTCAATTCGTTCAACTTCAAGGAGTTCTTGTTTTTTAGCTTCCATTTCTTGAACAATCTGAATGAGCTCTTTTTCTGTGCTCAATGACTGCTGGTACTCTGCATCCATTCTAGCTAGTTCACTTTTCATATTGTTGTTGTTACGAATTAAATCACTTAGATCAACTAAACGTTTCTGTAGCATCTCAACTAATAATTTTTTACTCAGTAAATCAGAAGATTTTTCGTTTTTATCTAAACGATGGAGAATTACTCCTCCTAAAATATTTTTAGTTTGCTGAAAACTTCTCTTTAAACCTTCACTTTCTAGATCTAAATTTTTCTTTGCCTCTTGAAGCTGGGATTCAATCTTCGAGCGCTCTTCTACTAATTTTTGATATTTCTTAGTATTCATCACTAATGAATACTCAACATCTTTCACGTCAAATTGTAATCGTTTTAAATTTTTTTCTTGATCCTGAAGTCGTTTTTTCATTGAAGATACAGATTCTTTTGTATTCTCAATATACTCTTCTTCCCCATTGGCATTGACATTGGCATAGGTCACATGAGGTCCAATAACTGAGACCAGTAACGTTAAGCCTAAGGCTGAATGGAGCAAAGTGCTTTTTTTCATCACGAGTTTATATCCTTACCTTATCCATTCCAACGAACATCTGTAGCATGTAAAATAACGGCCACCACAAAAGCGGCAAATGCAAAGAGGATATTTATCAATTGAGGCATCCCTGCGGCGAATGTAATCCCCACAGAAAAAATAAAAATTAAACCTAATCCATTCAAGGCCAGTTTTAAAGCAATACGATTTTTTCTTTGATATTGCTGAAGGATATAAGAAGTCTCAAAAATTTTAGTTTTTACTAAAATTAAAGTGATAAACCAAAAAATAGTTATGATTAACAGATAGAGTGAATAACCCCATTGCTTAAGAACATTAAAAAACTCAGCTCTTTTATCTTGTACTGAATCAATAGCTTTTACTGAACCGAGCGTGATACTTCCCTCGCTCCCTAATCGAACGAGATAATCACGTACTAAATCTTGCGATCTTGGTTTTAAGTCTTTGTTGAAAATAACTTTTATCCCAGCATAATTTAAATCCAGCTCTTGAGGATTCATTTCAAGTTGAAGAGAGCCAAAAATGTTTGTAATTTCCTCTTGAATTTGTTTTTCGTTTAAAACTTCTACTTTAAATACTCCGGGCAACATTCCAACTTTTGTCGCAATCGACTCATATGATTCAGTAGCCGAAATGAGGGCATAAAACGATGCACCCGCTTTGCTATCAGGAATCAGTTTTAGAAACTGTGATTCAATCAATTGCTTTTGCCCAAGAGAAAAAACTAATAACACTGAAAAGAAGAAGAGAAAAAAACTTCTAATCGGTGATTTTGCTAAAATTTTAAAAAAATGTTTTAAATAAAACATGCGTGCCCCGAATAAACTAAACGTCCGTTATCTAAATGAATAATTCTACCAGTAAAACTTTTAATCAATTCTTTATTGTGAGTGGCCCAGATAACCGTCAAGCCTCTTTTCGCATTATAAAGATTTAAGATATCAAATAAACGACGAGCATTTTCAGTATCTAGCGAGCTCGTAGGCTCATCAGCGATAAGCACGTCTGGTCGAGTTAAAAGAGAACGAATGATCGCCACCTTTTGTTTTAATCCCCCATTGGCTTCGCTCACTTTTAAGTGCAAGCGATCTCTAATTCCTAAAATTCGTGACAACTCTTGCATGTCCGTAATAAATTCATTTTTTGAGGTATAGAGAGCTGGATCATAAGCGAACATTAAATTTTCTTCGCAAGTATATTTACCCATTAAACGTAAATCTTGAAAAACGTTACTGATGTATAAACTTTTTTTACCAGACATCTGAGGACGAATTATTCTTCCTTGTGTTGGTTCTTGATCACCTGATAACACTCGAAGCAGTGTAGTTTTCCCAGCGCCTGAGGCTCCAGTGACAAAAATAATTTCGCCACGTTCGACCGAGAGTTGGACATTTTTCAATGCTCGAATTTCACCGAACTGTACGCTGACATCTTCCAAATAAAAAATTGGCCCATGTGGTACGTTCATCTTAGTTCTCTGATGTTGTGTAGATTTATTAGCGAACATGCGACCTAAACTCCTCACGATCTTTTTTGGCAAATCATCCTAATTTGTGAGTGACTTAAACACTCCTCTACATTCTAACTCAGATTTTAAAAATCATAAAGAAATGAAGTATGAGGAGCATTTTGGTCGGGTAATTTTTACTCGCTTCTAACTAAAGGTTCCGTCAATCAGTCCATTCTGTAACAAGAGGGCGTATGCTGACTCTGAGCAGTATACATTAGGGATAAAATTATTCGAGTTAAAGAGCTTTGAAATCATAGAGTTTTCAACTTCGGCCAATAACTGGATCTCCCCGCCTTCTGTTGATATTTTCACTGGATCGCGATCAAAGAGAACATTGGTTCGGCTACTTTTGGCAGCGTTTTTTGGTGATTTTACAAAAAGAATGGTTTTATGGGGAATATCTTGGATAATCCAATCTTCAGGTCCACCATGTTTTTTCAAATATTCTTCGAGCTCATCTGCTTTTTGCATAGCACGTTTACGATATTTTTCGACCAACGCCGGATCATCTTGAGATAAGAGTCTTTGCTTAAACTCTTCAGAACGAATGGCCTTCGCCCCTTTTGCTAACATCAGAGTTTTCGCCATATTTTTGATTTTTGGATATTTGTCCAAATCCCCATTCATAAAATGGTGATGAACTTTCCCCATAAAATAAGTGTCATTAAATCCATAAAATTTCATAGGATCTTTTTCAATCATTTGTAAAAGTTCACTATAACGATAGATCCAGCCTTTCTCTAGAAAAAATAAAGCTATTCTCTCTGCAATGGCATCCCACTTCGCACCTCGTGGAGAACGAATTACTTGCGAGTACCAAGCAAAACGAGCGGTAAGAAAATCTTCTACACAGTGTAGAGCATTTTGTTTGATCGTTAAGATATCGTGGTTCTCAACTTTTCTCACCTGAAAGTGATACAAAAGATAATCGCGATCGTAGGAACCATATTTTAAGCCTGTATAATGAGCATCACGAAGAAGATAATCCATGCGATCACAGTCAATTTCAGAATGTAAAATCTGATTGGCCAAAATTGATGAATCCACACCCTTAACTAGATCAGAAATTCGCTGAGGATCGATTCCATATTTTTTTAAAATATGAGTTATTCCCCCCTCATAATTGGTGTTTTTAATGATAAATGAACCTAGGTTTTCATGATCATCAGGTAAACCTTTTCCGCCTTTGGCCTTGGTGGTTTCTGCATAATCGATATAAGCACCTTCAGTCGTATGCGAAAAAACAAATGTTCCAAGATCGTGCATCAAAGCAGAGAGTCTTAAAGATTTATGATAGAGGCATTCGGGTGTTCGACATTCCGGATCCATGAGTTCTTTTTCTGAAACGGCACGGCCACAGGACTCTAAAATCTTATGGGCATTAAACATAACTCCAATGGAATGATGAAAACGAGAATGCTCAGCTCCAGGAAAAACATAACAAGAAAAGCCTAATTGTTTTATCCAGCGTAAACGTTGATAGAAGGGGCTTTGGATGATTTCCCATTCGATGGGATTTAATTTTATAAAGCCGTAGATAGGGTCAAAGATGACATGATTTTTGGTGTGATTCGCTTCCATACGATCTCTTGTTCTTTATTGATAGTGGGGCTTAATCCATAAGCCCCAATCGAATTTTTTAATTAATGTAGATTTTTCTTTTTTGAGTCTTTTGAGTTTCTTTTCTTTTTAACTGTAGACATGACTTTTGATTGAATCAACTCAAGCATGATACGAGCTTCTTTTCTCAAGTCGTTTTCATGAATAAAACGATAAAAATTTTCAATTTCAATAGAGTTTCTAAAGTTTCTTGGTGCTTTAGGTAAGTTTTCTACATTTAGGTTTTCTGTTTCAAGGCTCATAGCTTATTCCTTTAATTTGGGGGGAAATTCCCCCCTATTTGTTAATTTTACTTATTCCGACTTAAAGTTACAAACATTTTATCTTTATCTTTCTCTAGAACCCGAGATTACATTGCATCTTTATCAAAAGCGATTCCGTAGCTGTGTAACTTGTTATAAAGAGTCTTTACAGTAATACCAAGTACTTTCGCAGTTTTTGTCTTGTTTCCACCTAAGTTCTCTAAAGTTGCCATAATATGAGTCTTTTCTAATTCTTCTAAAGTTACTTGTACGAACTGAGCTTGTTTTTTAGGAGCTGGTTTCTCAATGATTTCTTCTTTATGAGATTCATTGATATGTTGGTCTAAGTGGTGCTTCTCAATAATCATTCCTTCTGAAAGAACAGCTGCACGCTCTACAACGTTTTGTAATTCTCTTACGTTTCCTGGCCATACATATTCAGTCATCGACTTGATCGCAGATGGTGAGAATGATTTTTGGTCTTCTCTATTCTTAGTTTGATTTAAGAAAAAGTTAGCCAATAATTCGATATCTTCTTTTCTATCTTTTAAAGATGGAGCTTTTAAAAGTGCACTTGAAAGAGCGTAGAAAACTTCATCTTTAAATTGACCATTTTTTACCATTTCCATCATGTCTTTAGATGATGCAGAAATAATTCTTACGTCAGCTTTAAAAAAGTCTCTTGAGTCAGCTTTTACACCTGTCTTATGAGAAATTAATTGCATAAGTTTGTTCTGTAAGCTTACAGGTAACATATCTACGTTGTTTAAGAAAAGTGTTCCAAAGTGTGCGTTCTCTAAAGCACCTGCGATTTTTGAATCACCAAATAATTCGATATCAAGTTGTTTTTCATTGTAAGCTGAACAGTCTACCGCGATAAAAGCACGGTCACGTCTAGAAGATCTACAGTGAATTCTTCTAGCGAACATTTCTTTACCTGTTCCAGCTTCACCAAAGATATGAGCTGAGATTTCTTTATCAGAAATTTTATCAACTAAAGCTAATAATTCTTTCATTGATGCTGATCTACCAACGATATCTTTTTCGTTGATTTTGTAAGCTTCAGAAGTTTTTACACCAAAACGTGAGTCTTGAAGTTCTTTTTCTTTAAGTTCAATTGTCTTTAATAACATTTCGTTTAAAGACTTAGCTTGCATATACATTTTCATGTTTTGGATTGAGTGCTTAACTTCATTTAAAGTTTGTGAAGCTACTGTTAAATCATCACGTGTAAATTCACGGCTAGTGTGAATCATTTGACAGTGAATTGAACCAAGGATTAAACCTTCAGAAACGATTGGGAAACAAAGTTCAGCTTTGATACCTTTTTTAGCTTCTAATTGGAAAACCGGATCTCTTTCTACTGAATTTGAGAAGTATCCTCTTTTTGATCTAAAGATATATCCTGCAGCTCCCTGGCCTTTTTCTAGGATTTCGCCATCAACTAAAGCTTCACCGTTGATGCTCATTAGGATTGATTGACCATTTGCATTGAATTTATAAACACTTACTTGGTCACAGTTTAAAGAGTCTTTAAAGAATGATGCTAATGTATTGAAAAAATATGATTCATCTAATGAAAGAAGAAGAATTGAGGCAAGATTCTGAGTGTTAAAGTTTTGTGATTTTGCCGTTGTCATTGTCTTACTCCTAGTCAATTGAAAGCTTAGTTTTGCTTCGCGTTACTAAGAAAATAATACAGTGCGTCTGAAAAAATTACAAGACAAAATCACTCAAGTGTATGAAAAAAATTCACGAATTTCGTGATTTCTAGAAGTTATACCATCTAGGACTTATACACTTTCCAAATTCTCGCGTTACGGCCCCCAAAATCTCCCCATCACGGTCCATAATGTAAATATTTTGGTCAGCTTTGGTTCTGGAAAGCACGCGCTGGCTAGTAAAGGCGATAAATTCAGCATCTGGCGAGTAGCTTGGGTCCTCATTAGATCCAAAATCCTTAGTTAAACGGACTAGGCCATTGCCGTCAGAACCGATTCTAAAGAGATCGAATGAATTATCTAGCCATGAAGAAAAAACGATTTCCTTACCATCGGGAGAAAAGCGTGGAGTGGCATTAAATTGACCTACATAAGAGATACGTTTTACATCTTTTTCTAGCTGATTAGGATCCATCGTATAGATCATGGCCTTGCCAGGTCTATCTGATAAGAAGGTCATGAGTTTTCCATCGGCGGTTATCGAAGGGTCAACATCTTGTGAGAAATGGTTGGTGATTTTTCTTAACTCTTTGGTTTCAACATTCATCTCATAGATATCTGCGTTGCCTGTACTAGTTAAAGTTAAAGCAATACTTCGCCCACCAGAGAGAAAGACTGCCCCGGAGTTAATACCGTCGCGACTAGAGAGGACTGAGGTTTGTTTTGTTTTCATATCTAAGAGATAGAGATTGTTATTTCTTTTTCTCATGTCTTCATTCGGAATAAGAGAATACACCAGATAACGACCATCTTGACTCATGGCCGGCCCGATGGCGATGCCCCCATGATTTGTTAATTGCTGAACATTTTTTCCATCAAAGTCCATCATGTAGACTTCTTTAATGGTTTTTCTGCCGCGAGAGTTTCGATCAGAAATAAAAACAATTTTCGAATTAAAGATCGAATCCTTTCCTACAATGGTTTTATAAATAGTATTCGCTATTTCATGTCCATTTTTTCTCAAAGTCGCGATATTTGTGATTTGAGATCCATTATAAATTTGTTTTCTTCCTGTAATATCATCGACGATCGTATTTACTTTAAGGTTATCCCCTACCTTTTCAACACTAAGTCCCACTAAGTAACGAACACCTTTTGTATTCCAGTATTCATAATTAGTGACTGGACGAGTACTGGTGTTATTCGCCCCAGCTTCTTGGACGAAGAATTTTTTTTGATAAAAAGAAAAATCATTGCGAAGAAGTTTAACTAAATCATTAGCAGCATTTTTTTGGGCCATTGAAACAGCTGAGCCAAAGTAAGGGTCTTGAATAAGGATTTTGTCACGCTCTAATGTCGCCTCACCAACCGCGACGATCGATAAAGAATCTTCAGCACTTAAAACTTGTACCGATAAAATAAAACATAGAACTGCTTTTAATAATAATTTCATAATCCTCTCACTTATAGTGGGAAACCTAAGACAATATCGCCATTTTGGGCACGATTACCATATTCATCAGATAGTTTTGGAAAAGGAGCTGCACGTTCAACGGCTTGAATGGCACGATGATCATATTCTTGATCACCACTTGATTGATAGATCTCTGCTCTTCTTAGAGTTCCATCATTATTAAGCCAAACACGTACGCGACACTTAAGCCCTTTGTTTAATAAAAAACTTGGGAGTTTCCATTGGGGTTTGATTAACTCAGGTAACTTTGCAATATAAATTTGAAAAGCCGTCATTTCAGCCTGAGAACCAGAGCCATAAATACTGACACCTTTACTTACTCGGTTTCCGGCCAGCACTAACTCTTTGAGTGCTGATTTTTCTTTACCATTTAAACCTTTTTCAGTTTTGGCGACTCCGTCTGAATCAACTTTTTTATTAGAGAGCTTTTTAAGCATTTCTTTAAAGTTTTTCTTTTTTAATTCTTCATCTTTAATTTTTTTGACTTCTAATAAAGCAAGCTCTTCGGCTTCCTTAGCACTTTCTTCTTTTGCCGACTCATCTTCGATAGATTTTTCATCAGGTTTTTTCGCCGTTTCTTCTTGAACAGGAGCTTCTTCTTTTTTAGCGTCTTCTGTTCCCGCTGATAGATTTTGCAATTCTTTTAATGTGTGCTTTGGCATGGCAACCATATCAACACGAACTGATGCTTGAACTAATTCTAAATTTTTTTCTTTTAAATTTTCTTGTAAATCAAAAGCCACTTTACCCGTCATTAATGATAACAAAACGATTCCGGTATGAACCAAGAAGGAATTACGCAGGTAAAAATTAAAGGATCTAGCCTTTAAGTTTTTAGGAAAATAGGGTTCAATT
>JAKLJM010000067.1:9159-11064 GCA_023151145.1 Bacteriovoracaceae bacterium
TTCAATTCTTGCTAGCTTTATCATTCGTTCATTACTTTTCAGTTTGAGTAACTAAGGCGATGTCGTTTATGCCACCTTTTTTTAAAAAGGACATTAAACGTGCCACCTTACCATAGGGTAGGTTTTCGTCTGCTCTTAAAAAAAGCACTTGAGTTTTATTTTCTTCAAATTGTTTTTTAATAAGTGGAATCAATTCATTGGCCAATACTTTATTTTTACCAATGTAATATTCTTCTGTTGCACTAAACGAAAGAATGACCTGCTCTGCTTTTAAGTTAATGGCATTGGTTTCTTTAGTTTTTGGCAACTTTAAATTTATCCCATTTAACATAAGAGGGGCTGTTACCATGAAAATAACCAGTAAAACTAACATAACATCTACTAACGGAGTGACGTTAATATCTGAGATGGCGCCTTTCTTTTTTCCTGAAGTATTAAATGCCATAAAAAAAATCCTTAGGCTTATTCAACTACTGATCGCTCAACAACATTTAAAAAATCTTGTCCAAAACTTTCCATATCAGAATTCAATTGCTCATTTACATTGTTAAAATGGTTAAAAAACCAAACCGCTGGAATTGCTGCAATAAGACCTACGGCCGTCGCGACAAGAGCTTCAGCAATACCAGGAGCAACCGCTTCAATCGATCCCCCACCTGTGGCTAAGCCTGAAAACGCATCAATAATTCCCCATACAGTACCAAATAATCCAACAAATGGAGTTACTGAACCTATAGATGCTAAAGTTGATAGTAGTTTATTTAATTCTTCATTCGTTTCATTCACACCTTTTTTTAGGCCGCGCTCTAAAACACCCATTCCAAAATTTTGGAAGTGAAAACTTAAGCCACTTTTATGTTGGTTAGAATAGGCTTCTTTAACTTTGACTAATTCTTGGTATCCATTCACAAAAAGAGACTTATAGGGTGAAAATGGAAGCATTTCACTTTTTAACATCACATCTTTTAAATTTTCTGAAGTGTTATAAACCTCTAAGAATTTTTTATTATTGCCTTGAAGTTCGGCGACCAACTTTTTCTTTTTAACAATAATCGCCCAAGAAACAACCGAAGATAAAATCAGCATCAAGAGAACCAATTTTACGACTATTCCTGATTGCCAAATGATTTGCAAAATATCTAAGTTTCCGTGCACAACTACTCCTTAAAACGAGAATTTAAAAACTAACTTATTGTAGTCAATAATTCTCAAAATTATAAGGGGAATTGAATCAATATTTACCTATTCCCGATAGATATACTCGGGCTCTTGCTTTTTTCGATGATGTAAAAACATAGCAGAGATTAAAATAATCACGATAATTTCGTTGTAGTTCACACGATTAGTAAGTTTAAAAAGTGAGAATTGGTTTTGCCAAACTGGATCTAAGCCAAAAAACGAAGTAATGGGTGCAAAAACTAACATTAAAAATGAAAGTGGCATAGTCCAATTTTTTCTTCTCCACTCCGACAAATAGAGTAAGAACCAAAACAAAAAGAAAAAGAGATAGTTAACAGCGATAAATTCATATTGAAATGTAGCGAGAGTTCCTAAATAAAAAACCAACGCAAAAATAAAATGCCCTATCAAACGTTGTTCTTTTCTAAGTGGAAAATTAGAATTTAAGACCATTAAGAAAATAAAATCCACGAGGAAAAATAACACTAAGCCTACATAAGAAAGAAGAATATTAAACACCTGAAAAATCATTGCCGAATTCAGAATAGGATTACCTAAACTCAAAAAGCCGATAAAGAAAAAACTACATACTACTAAATAATCCATCCGTGGGAGCTGAATTCCATTATAATAGTAAGCTTTCAGTTTTTTCATCACTTGAAAACGTAACGAAAAAAATTGAAAAAAGATAAACAAAACTATAAATTTCGTTAGCAAAATAAGTTG
>JAKLJM010000068.1 GCA_023151145.1 Bacteriovoracaceae bacterium
TGATGATTGGAGATGGAGCCAATGATGCTCTCGCTCTTTCTTATGCAAAAGTGGGAGTGGCTGTTCAAGGAGCCATGGATATTAGTCTTAGAGCAAGTGATGTTTATCTTACGACACCAGGTATTCGTCCACTCTTTGATTTACTAACAATTTCTCGCGAAACCATGTACGTGATCTATCGCAATCTGGTTCTTTCTCTAAGCTATAATACCCTTTCAGTCTTTGCGGTATTCCTAGGAATTATTTCTCCCCTAGTTGCCGCAATAATTATGCCCGTTAGTTCCTTAACTGTGTTATTATCCACTATCATAGGAACAAAAAAATTAAGAAGCATCTTTTCAATTGAAAAGAGAGCGATTCATCATGGAGAAGCAACATGGAAGTAGTTTGGGTTCTCGTTCCATTTGCCATATTTTTAGGAGGATTTTTCCTCGCAGGCTTTTTTTGGATGACCAATCGCGGCCAATATGACGATTTAGAAAGTCCACAACTTCGCATGTTATTAGACGACCAAAAATCAGAAATTAAAAATAAACAAAGTCACAATCAATATCAACCTAACAGCAACAAGGAAAGACAATGAGCTCGACACATTCTCAGAACTCTTCTTTGACTAGGCGATTAGAAACTTTTTCTTACGATGATCAAATCGTAAGATGGTTTGTCATTGCTACCGTCATTTGGGGAGCGGTTGCCCTTTTACTAGGAACAACCATTGCATTTCAATTAGCGTATTGGAAAGTTAACGGACTTGGAGACCTACCATGGATTACATTTGGTAGACTTCGTCCCCTACACACCAACGCTGCGATTTTCGCATTTTGTGGAAACGCAATTTTCGCCGGTATCTATTACTCGACACAGCGACTACTAAAGACTCGTCTTTTTAGTGACGCCCTTTCACGCATCCACTTTTGGGGATGGCAATTAATTATTGTTGCCGCTGCCCTCACTCTTCCTTTTGGTTTCACCCAAGGAAAAGAGTACGCCGAACTAGAATGGCCAATTGATATTGCTATTGCTGGTATTTGGGTTGTGTTTGCTATTAACTTTTTTGGTACATTAAAGGTTCGTCGCGAAAGACATATCTATGTTGCCATTTGGTTTTATATTGCAACGATCATCACTGTAGCCGTTCTTCACATCTTTAACTCACTTTCACTGCCAGTTGATTTTCTAAAATCATACTCAGTGTATGCAGGGGTTCAAGATGCTCTTGTTCAATGGTGGTACGGACACAATGCCGTTGCCTTTTTCTTAACAACACCATTTTTAGGTTTAATGTATTACTTCGTACCGAAGGCTGCAAATCGTCCAGTTTATTCTTATAGACTTTCGATTATTCACTTTTGGTCTCTGGTTTTCATTTATATTTGGGCCGGCCCACACCACCTTTTATATACTTCTTTACCTGAATGGGCACAGACTGTCGGAATGGTTTTCTCGGTTTCACTTTGGGCACCAAGCTGGGGGGGGATGATCAACGGATTACTAACTCTTCGTGGAGTTTGGAATAAAGTTAGAACTGATCCTGTTTTAAAATTGATGGCCACAGCCGTTACTTTTTACGGTATGTCGACATTTGAAGGTCCACTACTTTCAATTAAATCAGTAAATGCAATTGCCCACTATACTGACTGGATTCCAGGACACGTTCACGCTGGAACTATTGGTTGGAACTACATGCTTACAGCAGGGGTTCTGTACTTTCTTGTCACAAAATTATGGCGCACAGAAATTTATTCAAAAAAATTAGCTGAAACACAATTCTGGCTAGCAACAATTGGTCTTGTTCTTTATATCACTTCAATGTGGGCTGCAGCTTTCACTCAATCTGCAATGTGGAGAGCAATCGATGAAACTGGAAAATTAGTCTATCCAAACTTCATTGAAACCGTTGTGAAAATTGTTCCAATGTACTGGGTAAGAGCATTTGGTGGTACATTTGTTTTCATCTCATTCATCATTATGATGTACAACCTTTATATGACTGCTAAAAAAGGTTCAGTTGTCGATGGAGAAAAACTAGAAGCATACGCTCTAGATGAATCTTCAATTGAAAAAAATGCAAAACCACATAGAAAGCTAGAAGGCTTAACTTTAGTTTTCTCTGTTCTCTCTCTTCTTGCCATCTTAGTTGGATCAATGATTGAGTTAATTCCAACCATCATGTCATATAACTACGTCATCCAAAAAGCGGAAGTAAAACCTTATACTCCACTTGAAATTCTAGGTCGTGACATTTACGTAAGAGAAGGATGTTATACATGTCACTCTCAAACAATTCGTCCTATGGCCCATGAAGTTCTTCGTTACGGTAAACCATCTGAAGCCTTTGAATTTATCTACGACCATCCTTTCCAATGGGGATCAAAAAGAACTGGTCCAGATCTTCATCGCGTAGGTGGAAAGTATCCAGACATGTGGCACTATAGACATATGTGGGATCCACGTGAAGTTGTTCAAGGCTCAATCATGCCTCGTTATAAGTGGTTATTTAATAGTAAAATTAACTACAACACTCTACCGAAAAAATTAGAAGTTATGGCCACTTTTGGTGTTCCTTATTCACCTGAAGAACTCCAAAATGGTGTAGCGCTCGCAGAAGCGCAAGCAAAAACCATAACTGAAGGTCTAGTGAAATCTGGTGCTCCAAGTGATGTCGGCAATAAAGAAATCGTTGCCTTGATTGCTTATCTTCAGCGCCTCGGAACAGATTACGGGAGAATTAAGTAATGAAAAGTGAAGTTTTGAGTCGTTTTGATATGCCCTCACTTCCCTTAATCGCCCTCATTTTATTTGTGGTGGTGTTTATTGGATATACGTGGTGGACTCTTAAGCCTTCGAGAAAGTCTTATTTTGAAGACGCCTCGAAACTTCCTTTTGAAGATGACAAAAGTAAAAATTGAGGGAGACAATTTATGAGTGATAATCATTCAAATACAAATGAACCAAAATTACATGTCGAGGAAGATGAAAAACATCTGCTCCTCGACCACAATTACGATGGTATCCATGAGCTAGACCACAACTTACCAAACTGGTGGCAGTTTACGTTTTATGGAGCAATCGTATTCTCTGTTTTTTATTTTATTTTTTATCAATTCTTAGGCGGCCCAACTTTAAGAGATGAATTCAAAAAGGAATACTCTAAAATTGAAGCCCTCCAAGCTGAGATGAAAAAGAAAAGTGGCGGTTTTGATCCAGAACTTTACGCTAAAATTGTTGCCGATGGTGGTGTAAAAAAAGGTGAAGAAGTATTCGTTGCTAACTGCGTGGCTTGTCACAAAGAGCAAGGGATCGGAGACATCGGACCAAATTTAACTGATAAATACTGGATTAACTCAAAAGGAACTCCAGAAACAAACTATCCTGTCGTTTTTAACGGTGTACCTGAAAATGGGATGCCTACATGGGCCGGGGTAATTTCTACTGAAGAGATTTATCAAGTTATTTCTTATGTTCAAACCCTACACAATAAAAATCTTCCAGGAAAAGAGCCACAAGGCGAAGCCGTCGAAGATAACGCAGCTACAACTGAAGGGGCGGCCACAGACGCTCCTCAAGCACAGTAATTTGAGTTTTAGAGAGGACCGATAAGGTCCTCTCTTTTTTTCTTTCATTCAATTTTTAAAATTATGCTCCAAAACATAACCAAACTCAGACATTTGTTTTATAATTAAACAAACAGAAATTAACAAAAGAAGTATTTATGACAGATCATAACGACACCTCTACACCTCAAAAAACAAAAAACCGTTTTGAACTCCACTCTGAAAGATTAGCGACAACTGATGAGCATGGAAATCGCATTTATATATTCCCGGAAGACGTAACTGGTCTTTGGAAAACTTATCGAACTTATTTTTACTGGTTCCTAATTGTTCTTTATATGATTGTTCCTTGGATTTATGTAAAAGGTAAGCCTCTGCTCTTTTTAGATATTATGAATAGAGAATTCACTTTTATTGGTAACACTTTCCACGGAATGGAACCAATAATCATTTTCCTTGCGCTGGTTTCAGGTTTATTTTTTCTAGCCTTTATGACTTCCGTGTTCGGACGAGTATGGTGTGGCTGGGCTTGCCCACAAACTGTTTATATTCAAACTATTTTTTTAGGAATCGAAAAATTTATCGAAGGCAGTGCTCGAAAAAGAAAAGAATTAGAAGACGCTCCTTGGAATATTGAAAAAATATTTAAGCGAACTATAAAATGGATTCTCTTCACTATTGTTTCACTTCATATCACCCATACGGCCATCGGCTATTTTATCGGTCCCCGTGAATTACTATCAATGAGTTTAGGATCTCCCTTTGAAAACTGGGGAGTCTTCACAGCAGTCATGATTGTAACGGCCATTATACTTTTTGATTTTGGTTGGTTTCGTGAACAATTTTGTATCATCATGTGTCCCTATGGAAGAATTCAATCCGTCATGATGGATGAAAATTCTATGGTCATTGCTTATGACAAAAAACGTGGTGAGCCACGAAGAGGAACGACCCCTAAAGAAAATGAGGGTGATTGTATCAACTGCTATAACTGTGTCAAAGTTTGTCCAACCGGAATTGATATTAGAAGAGGAAATCAGCTAGAGTGTATCGCTTGTACAAATTGTATTGATGCTTGTGATGACATCATGGAAAAAGTAGGTAAACCAAAAGGTTTAATTAGATATTCCACTGAAAATGCTTTAAACGGTAAACCTCAAAATCTTCTACATGCTAGACCAATCATCTATATTATTGCCTCCTTATTCTTTTTAGTTGCATTTATCGTTGTTATTTTCAATAGCCAAAATCTCAAAGTGCAATTCATTAGAAATATTGGAGCTCCTTATAATGTTGTCAAAGAAGCTAGTGGAGAATCCAAAGTACTTAACATGTACAATTTAAAATTTATTCATCAAGGTGATAAAGTTTATCATTTGTCATACAAAACAAGTGATCCTACTGTTCAATTTATCACACCAAGAATTCCAACTAAGATTGATAAACCAGAAATGAAAGTGCCCTTCTTCTTAAAGTTTGACTCTGCTATTTTAGTGAATGGTTCCAAAGTCATCACCTTTGAAGTTTATGACGGTGAAGACGAAGCGACTCGTGAACTTGTTTATAGTCAGGAGGTCACACTTGTTGGACCTATTACAAAATAGTTCCAGTTATCTTCCGTGGCTATCATTCATTGCAGGCTTCTCAGGAAGCCTGCATTGTTTAGCAATGTGTGGTGGTTTAGTTACCGCTAGCTGTGAGACATCTGAAGATGTGTATCGTTATCAATTTGGCAGACTCTTTGGATATTTATTTTTAGGATTTTTTGCCGGACTTTTAGGATCTCTTTTTAAAATTCAAACAGAAAACCTCTATCTCACCATCATCCCAAGTCTAATGATAGGATTTCTCTTTTTATGGTGGGGAATTGAAGGAGTTCAAGGTAAAAAATCTGAAATTCCAACACCCACTTTTCTGCAAACACTTTATCGAATGATTTGGGGGCGATGGATAAGAAACAATCCATCAACAAATATGAAATCCTTTCTCATCGGATTTTTGTCTATTCTTCTTCCCTGCGGACTATTATATGGAGTGGTTTTAGGCTTAGTTACATTTGAGCATTCTTTTAAAGCACTCTATAGTATGTTTTTTTTCTGGCTCGGAACTCTTCCTTCAATGGTTATTGCTCCGAAAATGATGACAAAATTTTTAAAACCGATTAAAGAAAAATTGCCGCGAACTTTTGGAATATTATTAATGCTGATTGGATTGGCGACTATTAGTGCACGCACCATTCAGTTTGAAAAAAACATCCAGATGCGTGCCAAAGAAAGTACAAAACTCTTAAATTCTAGTGATAATTTAATGTGCCATTAAAATCTTAGGCCGATTTTTTAGCTTCCTTCCACAAACCTAAGAAAATAAAAACTATAATTAAAACGAATACAAAAACGTGAATCACTTCCACTGACATTGTCGAAAGTTCAGAAGCCGTCGGTCTTAATGGTTCAAGTTTAGCTTTTACTGGAACAATGGATGTTGGATAAGCACCATCGGCCGATTTCACAACGCTTTCCGCAGTCACTTCAGATGAGACTTCGACTTTTTGAGTTTCAGTTGTCGTTGTCGTTGTTTCTGTCGTTGTTTCAGTTGCAGCAGGAGTTGCGACTGTATCAACATTTTCTGGTGCATTTGTATTGTTGTCCATGAAATCCTCTCGCCCTAAATAATTTGATGATATGCCTCATTTTAAAAGAAATGAGGCATAAAATCAACGATCTGACAGAGCTAATTTAAATGTTACTTAATTAGTGAGCGTAGACGATCAAGTTCGCGCTTCTCTTCTCTTGGAATCTCTGTTCCACCTGAACCAGTATAACCAAAGGTAAGCGCTTCTTCGTATTCAGCAAAACATTTTTTGGCCCATGGACTCGCTGGAAATTGCGCAATGCACTCTTTTAAATATAGATCAGATAAAGAGAAAAAATAAGAATGAGATAAGCGTCTTTCAGCAATTGATAACCAGTAAAGAATTTCTGGAGTTTCATCAGTAGCTTTTTTCTCACTTAAATATTTAGACAAAAATCCCGAAGCCATCAAGAGAGTAATGTCTTCTTTGCCTGTGACTAAGGCTTCTTTATCGTTTTCAAATTTTGTTAAGTAAGTATCGATGAACGATTTTGCCGTGGTAAATTTATTTAATTTTAAATTCTTTACTAATTTTAATCCATTTAACCACGAATCAACATCATTTCGAGTGAGTTTTGAAAGTGATTTATTGGCCTGATATTTTTCTAAAATTTTAATGGCTTTTTCTGGTTTAAAGGAAATTTTCACATTAATCGCCAACAAACGACGTAAGCTTGAAAATATTTCACCGTTTACAACTTTATCATCAAGAATTTGTCCTTCACTTCCCTTTTGATTTTTGGCCAAAGCATCGCTCAATGTTCTATCATAGAATGTTTGTGCTTCAGTATAACGGCGAACTAAAAATAAATAATTGGCATATTCAAAATCACTAGCAAATCCTTGACGATTTACTTTATATAAACTTTCACCGAAAGCATTTTTTGCCACCGATTCGCCAATCTGGCCGTGGCAATTCATACATAGAGAAGTCATTGCCTGTAAACGAGCCTTCGCAAAAATGGTGTTCTTAGCGTTTAAAGAATCAATCGTTTCTTTTAAATGAATATTAATGGTGTCTAAACTAGGTTTGAAACCAGGGATTTGTAACATGTCGACATGTTTTGCTTTTTTAAAGGCCTCAGAAATATTATTTAAATGACCAAGTAAAACTTCTGAATTTTTTTTATCTAGATCTACATTCGAGTAAATAAAAGGAACAATATTAATATATGATTCATAAACCTGATTCATAACTGCTTTTGTTTCTCTCTCACTGTCTGTGATTGCCCACGTTTGTTGTCCACTAATGCCCATGATAGCAACACTTGCTAGTGAAAACAGGAAACCTTTATGACTCATTTCTCCTCCGAATTTTGTGATTGATATCGTTTTAATAAATCTTCTATTTTTTTATCTTCTAACTTTAATTGTCCTTCAAACTGTGAAATTCTCGGACCTAAAATTGCGTTGGAGAATAATGCTGTAAAAGTCACAAAAAAGATTGTTCCAATAAGCATTAAGAAAATTCCAATGATTCTCCCCAAACTAGTTACCGGAGTTATGTCGCCATATCCAACTGTCGTTACTGTTGAGTAACAAAACCACAACGCATCTAAAAACTCTTTCACATTAGGATTAGAACCTCTTTCAGTATACATAAAGCCAATGGCAAAAAGACAAATAATACCATTACCTAAAACAGATAAAGAAATAAACTCTTTAGAGATCATAACTCTAAAGATATTTCTTAAAACTACACCAACATATTGATGATGATGAATCATCCTTATTCCAACGGCTCAGTGTATTTAACTAATTTTTTATAGTCTTCAATTTTCTTTAGAATATCCTTAGGAAACTCTTTTTTCTTTTTCGTAATATAGATAAATTCCATATCTTCTAAATAACTTTCAAAACAATCCTTAGCGATCGGATCTTCTGGGTATTTTTCCATACACTGAACGAGGTACAAGTCGCCCAACGAGTAAAAAAGATCGTCATTTAAGCGACGGTCAATCATGGCCATCCAATATAGGATTTGAGCCCCTAATTTAGTGTTAGGATTTTGATTGTAATATTCTAAAAGTATCGATGATAAATCCATATCTAAGACTTCTGTAGAATCCGTGACGGTAAAGATTGGTCCATCTTCATTATCTTTAATGAATGACTGGATAAATTTTCCCATCTCTTCTTCGCTAACTTTTTTAGCATCAAAATTATCCCAGAGTGTTTTTCCTGCTAAAATTTTAAGCCAATCATTTACTTCAGCACGAATTCGGTTGGGAATATCTTTGTTTTTTAAATTTGATTCAAAAGAAGTGTACGCCTTCTTATAATCTCGCTTAAGACGAACATAAAAACTCAACTTCCTTTCAAAGGCACGAAAGAGTTTTTCATCATCGTCTGCTTTTCTAAATTCGAAAATATATTGATCATAAAGTGGTAAAGCTTCATCATATCGGCGAGTAATAAATAAATACTCTGCCTTTTCATAAACCCCAAGCTTTACTCCTTCTTTTTCTTTTTCACTAAACACTCGTTCGATTTGCTTATGTTCAGTTTGGGTATGACAACCAACGCATAAATTTAGCGCTGATAACAATTTATATCGAGCAAAATCATGTTTTGACTGTTTAAAAAGTGCTTCTATCTGATCAAGTTGCTCTCCCATAACCGATCGATTCAAACTTAAACCAGAAGTGCTCATCATCGGGTGATCTTTAAGAGATTTAAAAGAATTTTTTAATTGTGATATATGTTTACCAATCTTTTTTTGATTTTGATCTTTGCCAAACTCAACCTCAGAAACTATATATGGCGTTAGTTCATTGAGCTGCTGACTAATTCCTAACATTTTAGCGCGAATTTCTTTTTCTTTTGCCGGCAAATTTTCAGGAATAATAATTCCATTGACCCTACTAGCTTTGCTCGTTTTAAAATGTATGAAACTTTGCGACACAACGGTAAAACTCATCACCGGCTCCCTCTAAAATGATTGAGATCTCCCTACCATTAGAATCGTTTTTAAAAATAGTGACAAGTTATTTCGACGTAGCTTGATAAAGGTTATCAAAGGCCTTTAAGGCATCGATCCAGGTAAAAATTCCCTGAACATTTTGATTTACACCCACTAGGACTGAGCCTATTTTTTTACTCGCCATTTCACGACAAACTTCATCAAGTAATGTATCTGGCCCTACAATAACTGGCTCATCAGTCATCGCCTGTTCAATTTTTTCTAAATGAATATCGATATTCTTATAACAAACAAGGAAATCAATATCTCGCTCTGAAAGAATCCCTGTAATTTTGCCTTTTTCTAAAATTGGAACATGTCGAATATTGTATTCTTTCATAAGTCGCTTCGCTTCAAAGAGTGTATGATTTTTACTTAAAGTGTGGACAGCTTCAGTCATATAATGACTAATCGTGAATTGATCGGTAAAACTCATGCAAGCTCCTCAGAAATTTGTTCAAAGAAATTTTGAACCTAATTAATGATAGTTATTAAAAAAAAATGCTGATCTGATCAAGATGATTAAGAAACCATGATTTGCATCAGTTTTATTTCAAGGGATTATGTTATGAAAATTCGATTTCTTGGTGCAGCAGAAAGTGTAACTGGCTCTAGAACTGTCATCAGTTATGGGAATAAAAAAATCCTCATTGATGCTGGACTATTCCAAGGCGCCAAAGATTCAC
>JAKLJM010000069.1 GCA_023151145.1 Bacteriovoracaceae bacterium
TTATGCTTTTGAAACGTTGGAAACTAGCTATTCAACACAAAAAAATGATTTGGTAAATTTAGTCATTGAAAATACTAAAACGACAAATCTGCAACAGACAGATTTTCATGTAGAGACAGCGTTAGTTGATAGAAAAGTTATTATAAAAGATGAGAAAAACGATCTTAAAATCGTTTTCCCTATTGGTGTTGGTTCATTTGATGAAGGTGTTTTAAATGAAGGCGTGACCTCATTAATTACTCCAAGATTTAACAATGGTTTTATTCCTAAATCATCGATCATTTCAAAAAGAGAAATGCCAAGATATTTTAAAGGAAAACCATTTATTAGAATTCATGATGGGGAAAAACGTACAGAGATTGGTTTCCATATTGAAATTAACGATTATTTCAATAGAGGATTCGATTCTCATGGTTGTATGAGATTAAGAGAAGAAGATCTTCAAGCGTTTCATGATCTATTGATGTACGGACCAAAATCTCAAACTCCAGTAGTGGTGAAATATCGTTTACAAGACGATGCGGATCATCCTGCCAGTTTAAATAACAAATATTTTAAAACAGTTATTAATAAAGGAACGAAGACGGAGCCCTTCTTTATTTTAGATAGAGATAATTTAGTTCAAGTTGGTTACAGAGATAATGTTGCACCTCCAATTGATCAATTGTTTGATGATGAAAATGATAACTATTATGAGTTATTAAGCTATAATACTGAAGCTCAATTAAAAGAACAAAATGAAAGACGTGCCAAACAATGTCGATTGAAAGTTGAAACTAAAGAAATTAAAGAAAAAGATTTCGACAAATGTATGGATGATGGAAAGAGAAAGGGCAGTGTTGGGGATTGGATCTATAGAAAATGGGTGCACGGTTAAGCCGTGCACGTCACAAATATTTAAGATTATTTGTTTAAATAATCTGGCGTAAAACTTAAGGGCATGATTTCGGTAAACTTATATTCCGTTTCATGCCCTTTGCCATTTCCGATGACTAGTTTCATTTCAGGATCTGCAAATTCACTCATCACTTGGCGACACATCCCACAAGGTGGCCATCCATCTTCAGAGTAAACGTAGATTTTTTTTATTTTCATTCCACCAGTTTCAGACATTGCTTTCCAGATTGCGACTCTTTCAGCACAAACAGTTGCGCCGTAGCTAGAGTTTTCAATATTACAACCCGAAAATATTTTGCCATCACTTGTTTCAAGTGCTGATCCAATTTTTGCGTTTGAGTAAGGAGAGTAAGCATGTTGAGATTGAGCTTTGGCTTTTTCTCTAAGAAGTTGGTTGGTGCTCATTATTGATCTCCAATTTTTTGAATAGTGAGTTTTAAAAGATTGGTAAAAAACGACATAGCTTTTAAAGCTTCGTCTTTTATGTCTTCGTGTTTTAGTTTTTGATTGAGAATTCCTGCTCCCATATTGGTAATGCAGGAAACGCCGGCTACTCTCACGCCCATATGATGTAGAACGATGGCCTCAGGAACTGTCGACATCCCCACCATGTCTGCACCAAGTGTTCTAAACATTCTAATCTCAGCAGGAGTTTCGTATGTGGGGCCGAGAACACCTGCATAAACACCGTGATGAAGTGTTTGATTGAGTTCTTTGGCGCTTTGATCAAAGAGAGCATTTAGTTCGCGATTATATGCTTCACCCATATCAGGAAAGCGTGGACCAAATTCGTCAAAATTGGGACCAACTAATGGGTTTCTTCCAGTTAAATTTAAATGATCTGTAATGAGTGCTAAGTCTCCTGGCTTGTATGAGAGATTAATACCTCCAGAAGCGTTAGTGAGAATAATATTTTTAACACCTAATCTTCCAAGAGTTCTTACTCCAAAAACCACATCATGGTGCTCATAGCCCTCATAGGCATGTACGCGACCTTGCAAAAGAAAAACTGGGATTTTTTGTAAATAACCAAAAATCAGTGCTCCTTTATGACCTTCAACTTTTGTCGTTTTAAAATGAGGAATGTCTTGGAAAGGGAGAATAATTTTATTTTCCAACTGATCGACAAATTCACCAAGGCCTGAACCTAAAACCACGGCCGTTTTAGGAACAACTGGGATCTTCGTTAAAATATATGTTTTTGCTTCATCATGTTTTTGTAGGATCTGTTGATTTATTGTCGCTGTCATTATTTTCTCACAATTTTAACTTTAACTTCTTGTATAAGCTTTTTCTTGGTCGGTTTAGTTTTTTTAATTTCAATATCTTTTGTTAGAATCGATTTCGCAATCTCTTCAACTAAGCTATCTTGCTTTGGTCGGTAGTGAACAGTTAGGAGAGTTTCTCCTTTTTTTACGGCATCACCAATTTTTTTATTTAAAACAAACCCAACTGCAAAATCAATCTTATCTTCTGCTTTCATGCGACCACCACCGAGTTTTACACAGTGAAGACCCATTTCTTTACAAGAAATTTTTGACACAAATCCTGCTTTGGTTGCTTTGATGTCGATAGTTTTTTCTGCGGTTGGAAGTTTTGAATAGTCATCAATAAAACTTGGATCGCCGCCTTGGGCGATGATCATTTCTCTAAAATATTTTAAAGCTTCACCATTTTCTAATACGACTGTGGCTTTTTTGATTCCTTCGGCATGACTTTTGGCAAGGCCAGCAAGATAGATCATTCCACCAGCAAGACTTAAGCTTAATTCTGTTAAATCTTTTGGACCTTTTCCTTTGAGGGTTTCAACGCTTTCAATGATCTCTAAACTATTTCCGATCATAAGACCTAATGGTTGATTCATGTCGGTAATCATGGTCATCATGTTTTTCTTAAAACGCACACCTGTTTCTAAAATAGATTGCGCTAATAACTTTGCTTTTTTGCTTTCTTTCATGAAAGCACCATCACCAGTTTTAACATCCATGACAATTCCACTTGCACCTTCGGCAAGTTTTTTGCTCATGATAGAAGCAGTGATTAAAGGAATTGATTCTACAGTGGCGGTAACATCACGAAGAGCATAGATCTTTTTATCTGCTGGTGCGATTTCTTTAGTTTGTCCAATTAATACCAATCCTCTTTCTTTCATTCCTTTTTGGAAATCATCAAGAGAAATCTCTGTTTTAAAACCTTTGACAGCTTCAATCTTATCGACGGTTCCACCAGTGTGACCTAAACCACGCCCTGCGATCATGGGAACCATTACGCCACATGCGCGGGCAATCGGAGCTAGGATGAAAGAAGTTTTATCTCCTACACCACCAGTAGAGTGTTTATCGATAAAATGTCTTTCTTTGAAATCCAAGACTCGACCGGAGTAGAGCATGGCATCTGTGAGTGCACGAGTTTCTTCTTTGTCCATGCCGTTTAAATAAATGGCCATCAGAAGTGCAGACATTTGATAATCAGCAATACTTCCCTCAGTTAGTCCAGTAATGAACCATTTGATTTCGTCTGTTGTAAGTTTTCCTTTATCTCGTTTCTTTTGTATAATATTATAAGCAGTAAAGTTTTGACTCATAGAGGGTTCCAGGTTCGCAGTAGTTAATAATTTTAAAATAATTTTTAAACAATTTTTTGAAGATGTTCATAATAAAAAAACATCAAAGCAAAGGCCAGAAGAGATGACAAAATTACGCTTAACTTCCTTGATCTTATTAGTAACACTAATGCTTGGTTCAGCTACAGCTAATGCTCAGGATGCAAAAACCTCATCTGGCTCAGTTGATCCCATGAGTGATCTCTATATTGTCTTAGGGGCAGGTTCTGCGGGAGCAATATTGGGTCTTTCAACTTTATCTTTTGCTTCAGAACCATCTAAAAAAATAAAAAATGTTTCTATGGGAGCAGCGGTGGGAATCATTCTCGGCGTTGGGATTGTTATTTATAACCAAGCGACCAGAGCTTCCACTGAAATCTACACAGATTCACAAGCTTTACCTCTATCACCAGAGAGATTTGCTCAAGAAACACGTTTTGAATTTGCCAATTCCTCTACGTTTGACTCTTTTCGCCAAGAAGAATGGGTGAATTTCCAGTTTAATTTCTAGGATTCCTTCTAAAATTGCCTATTTTTGTAAGACCATGAATCCTTTGATAGAATGGAAAAGATTATATATTTAAAGGATTCCTCATGGCTAAACAACTAATTATCAACCAGACACTCAATGAGTGTCGGGCTGCGCTTATTGAGAATAATGAAATTCTCGATTTTCTAATGGAGCGCAATCATCCTCAAAATCATAAAGATTTTCCGTTTGTCGGAAATATCTACAAAGGTAAAGTCATTCGTGTACTGCCTGGAATGCAATCAGCTTTTATTGACATTGGCTTTGAAAAAGCAGCTTTCTTATATGTCGATGACGCCTACATTCCAACTTTAGAAGAACAACGTGAAATGGCCGAAAAATCACGTAAGAGCATGGAGGAAAGTGGTCGCATGGGGGAAGTTATTCCTGATGAGATGAGCACACTTTCTGAAGCCGTTAATATGCGTTTTCGTCCAGACATTAATATCGAAGAATTTTTAAAAGAAGGCGAAGAGATTTTAGTTCAAGTAGCGAAAGAACCTATTTCAACTAAAGGGCCAAGAGTGACTCGTCACTTAACGTTTGCCGGTCGCCACATTGTTTTTATGCCCTTCATTGAACACACTGGTGTTTCAAGACGAATTGAATCTGACGAAGAACGTGATCGTTTAAAAGAAGTTCTGGAAACCATTCGACCTGAGGGTACGGGAATTATTGCTCGTACTGTGGCCGAAGGTCAGTCGTATAAGACTTTAAAATTTGACTATAATTTACTGGTGAAATTGTGGAAAGATGTTCAAAAGAAAGCTGAAAAACCGAAAGCTCCATTGCTTATTTATCAGGATTTGAATTTCATTCAACGAGTTATGCGTGATATTACGGATGAAGATGTTGATGAAATTATTGTAGATGATAAAGAAAATTTAAAAGAAGTAGAAAGATTTGTTCAAAAATTTTTACCTAATATCAAAGGTAAATATAAATTGTATCAGAATGATGAAATCCCACTTTTTGAAAAATTTGGTATCGATATCGAATTAGAGCGAGCGATCAGTAATAAAGTTTTTTTAAAATCTGGTGGTTCATTAAATATTGATCAAACTGAAGCCTTAGTTTCTATTGATGTTAATACCGGAAAATTTGTTGGTAGAAAAACATTTGAAGAAACAATTCTTAAAACGAATTTAGAGGCTGTAAAAGAAATTTCTTATCAATTACGTCTAAGAAATTGTGGTGGGATTATCATCATCGATTTCATTGATATGGAAAAAGAAGAAAGTCGTCAAACGGTTTACAATGCCTTATTAGAAGCCTTGAAAAAAGATCGTTCTAAAACCAACGTCCTGCCAATTTCTGGCCTAGGTCTAGTTGAAATGACCAGAAAAAGAACGAGGGACACTCTGGCACGAGTCATGTGTGAACCTTGTCCGTATTGTGAAGGAACGGGGAGAGTGAAATCGACACTCACTGTTTGTTACGAGTTGATTCGTGAATTAAATAAAGCTCTTGCCAAAACGAAAGCACAAAAAGTATCTATTTTTGCTCACCCTGAAGTTACGAATCGATTATGTGGTGAAGATTTTGATCTTATTGAAACGCTTGAAGAAGCTCATGGGAAAAGTATTACGATTCGCTCTGAAAATAATTACCATATTGAGCAATACGAGATCTTTCCCCAAGAGTATTAACCGATTTATCGAGAGATTGATTTTGAAATATTTTCAAATAAATCTGCAATCCAATCAAAAAATGATTTAAAAATATTTCTCCCGGTGTTGTTAACGGCAACATCGGGCTTCACTAATTCTACCGCTTGAAATTCTTCTTCTACATTCTGCACAGCCATTTTTCGATTTGCCCCTTTTGATTTAAGAATTTCATAGACAACACCCTCTAGTGGAGCTCCTAGGCCTGCGCTGGTATTTTCCATAATCGTCGCACTTCCACCTGGATGCCAGACAGGGATAGGAGTACGTGCTTTATTACACATTTTTCCACGATAAAGTCCGGTTGGTTCAGAGAGTGCCAATGGCTGATCACTATAATTAGGTGAACTCAGTTTTTGAAAATCAACACTTCCAGTCCCAAGACTAACGCCAGAGTTTTGAGTAATTTGAGTTTCTGTTTTGATTTGCCCAAACCATGGAATATTTCTTCCATGTTGAGACCTTGCATGAGGATCTCCTGAATAACCATTAGGCAATGGCTTAATCGCTACAGCATTTGGTTTTTTAATATCATCATCACAATAAAAATCAGCTTCAGTTTCTTTGTATTCATATTCGTCACAAATCCCTAAAACGTGCATATATTCATGAAGCATTGCACGCGCAGCTGTACCTGTCGTTATTACGGGAATTCCTCCCTGAGCAGCAGAGCCTCCCCATTTATCCATTTTTTTTACGATCATCACTTGATCCCCGCCCCGACGAGCAGACTCTCTCGTTAATTCACTTGTATTATCACAAGCAACTAAACGATCGATGCCGTTTTTACTTTCACAATCAAGTTTGTCAGATGGAACCTGAACAATTTCAAATTCAACATTAAAAGCTGTAAACGGATAGGTTTTTTTCATCTCGTCTACCACTTCTTGTGCTTTGGTTTGGTCTGGTTGATCGGTAAAGATCGTATATTTTAAAGCATGTGAAGATTGACTAAAGAGCGAGAGAAAAATAAGGATGGTAAGAGATTTTTTCGTGTTAAATTTTACCATTTTATTTCTCCTGTAAATGTTTTTTGATCTTTTAATGATGTGATTTGATATTTTTTAGTAGTTTTCATTTTGTCATTGAGAGGAATTTTTAATATTCTTTCAAATCCCTCTTTGGTGATTTTGTTATTTACTGGTTTGCCAGATTTCTTGTCATCGAATTGTTCAAAGTGTGAAAACTGCTCAGCAAAAAAACCTTTTTCAAAAATAACTTTATTAGTTTCATCAAAAAATGAAATTTTAAAATTTGATTGAACTTCAGGGGAACCTGTATCGCAGAATTCATCTTTTAAGATAAACTTGTCGGTGATTTTAACATTTGCTTCTTTATCGGCCTTAAGAACTAAACTAACTGCCTTTCCGCAAAGGGTTTCAGCATGTACCCAACTTTGAAAAAATAAAAGTCCTAGAAACAATAATGTTTTACTTGTTTTCATAAAGTCACCTCACGTCCTTGTCGGATATCTTGGAACTAACTTTATTGATGAAAGCTAGATGCTTTTGGTCGGGTTTATTTAAGCGTTAGATGTTTATGAAGTTGTTGAGCCCCATGAATGGTGGCAGCCAGCCCTTGGCCTGGAAAAACGGTATCGCCAAGTAAGAAAAAATTTTCGTCCCTAGTATAAGGAGAGATAAGATCAAAGGGAAATCGTTTAAGATCATGAGGAATACCACCAACTAGTCCATCCTCTCTAAGTGTATAGCGTGCAAAAGTTGAAGGACTTCCAGAGGTCAAATGCTGAATATGTTCATATCGATAATCGAAAACCGATAGAAATTTATCAAGGATAATTTTAGAGTATTTTAGTTTTTGGTCTTGATAATCAGGTTCATTTTTTGATTTAAATTTTTTAGGCTTCATGTGAATAGAGATGGTAACGGTTTGAAAACCGCGAGGAGCTCTTGCTTCATCATCCTTGGCAGAAAAAGAAACAAAAAATGAAGCAATTTGATGTAGGCTTTTTTCTTCAGGTGAAAAATGAATTTGATAGTAAAGAGATTCTCTGTCTTTTGCAGGGACTGCAAAGTAGAGAGAAAAAGCCGACCAACATTCTTCTTTAAGCTGATCAATATTATGAGAGATAAGAGGAGCTAATTCTGAACTTAAAAGTTTTTTTGTGTTCCAAATCGGAATTGTTGAAATAATTTTTTGAGCAATAAATTCTTTGTCAGTTGTTTTTATTAAAAATTTATTTTGGACTTTAGAAATGGATTGAACTTTTTGTTTGTATTCGATATTCGTTTTTTCTGCCAATGAATGCATGAAGCAATTCATTCCACCGTAACAATAATGAGTATCTTCAGGATAAAAAAGTCCCATAGCTGCTAATAGGTGTGGTGTATGTTCACTTGTATTTTGGGCCGTAATAAAAAGTAATTCATTTAAAAATGATTTAACATCGCTACGGTTTTTTAGTTGGAGAGGAAGTGCGTCTTCTAAGCTTTCAAAAAGTGTTGGGAACAATGTACTGGCAAATAAAGTTTTTCTATTAAGATAACTTGATAAAAAATTAAACTTAAAACTAGGAAAGTAAGGAAAGTTTTGGATGATACTCCAAGCTTTGTCGTGTAAAATTTTTTCTTTGTTCCAAAACTCAGCAGTTGAATGAAGATTAAAAAATGACTCAAAATTTTTAATCCATTCTTGATGATTGGAAGGACGTAAAAGAAAACGATTATTTAAATGAAAAACAATACCGGGATCTATTTTGGTAAACTGGTTAGTGAGGCAAAGTTTTTTAATTAAAAGATCTATTGGTCTAAGATCAGCAAGTCCAGAAAAGGTAGTTGCTCCGGCATCAAAAGTGAACGGCCCTCGATGAAAATAAGATGATGAGCCACCGGGATATTTATGAGCTTCCAAAACTAGGACGTCTCTTCCGTCATTTTTTAAAAGTGCCCCAAGCGCTAGACCCGCACTACCACCACCAATAATTATGATTTCTCTCTCATTTACACTATTCATATGAGTCATTTTAGAGAGATAGAGGGTTTCTGCAAAGAGACAGGGCCGATACAAGAACATTGTCTTAGCCTTGTCTACCTTTTAAGTGAACAAAACATTGCTACTGTCTAATGAGCAAGAAAAGGAAGAATTTAAATGAAGAAAATTGCAGTCGTAGGATCAGGGATCAGTGGTTTAAGCGCAGCATGGTTGTTGCAAAACCATAGTGCAAGTAACAAGGCTTGTGAAGTCCATCTTTTTGAATCTAGTGATTATCTAGGGGGTCATTCTAATACTGTCGACGTGACTCTTGAAGGCCATACTGCTCCTGTTGATACGGGATTTTTAGTTCAT